>CBESZZ010000269.1:0-5944 GCA_965534055.1 uncultured bacterium
GAACTCTACCCCGACGCTTGGCACGACACTGACTGGATTGATGGCCTCGGCAACGTGATGGGCAACGTGTCGGCCGGCGCGTGGTCGCCGGGCAACGCGATTCGCTATCCCTGCCAAGACACGATCAACTTCTCGCAGTTCAACACCTACGGAACGGAAGTTCGTCACCCACAACAGCGAACGGCTGGCGAGGGTTGCACATCGTTCTTCAACGCCGGGACCTCAGCCGCAACGTTCCATCACACGCCGAACAACGCGAATGGAAACCTGACGGCGACCGGCGGCGAGATCGCCACGAACTACAACTTCCCGATGCCCAACTCGACGCTCATCAACCGTCCGTTTAGGACGGCGTGGGGCGGTGCGACGGGCAATGAATTCGGACTGACGCCCTACAGCAGCAACCGATATTCGGTCAGCTTGATCAAGCAGTACTACGACCACCCGACGGGCGCCATCGGCTCGGGGCTGGTGGAGCTGGTTGATCCCGCCAACGCAAACGCGGCCTATGTCGTGGTCAACGGACTGGGGCAAACCACGCTGACGGGCACTTCATTCATCGCGAAGTACTCGATGCTCACCCTCGTGCACTCAATGTTCGAAGCCGGTGCGGGTGGTCTAACCCACCGCATTGAACAACCCGCACGCGTTGAGATCACGTCACCGACTGAGATCACCGAGTTCATCCTGCCGGTCGTAAGCATTCCCGTTCGCTATGGCGTCGAGTGGACCCGATGGGACGGGTTGCCATACACCACAGCGACGCCCGTCGGATTCAGCGAGGCGGAGGGCGGTTTGGAATATGTCATCACCTATTCCAACGACGCGGGAACAACGTGGCTACACGCTGTGGATGACAGCCCGGCTGTTCTGGGCGAGCGCCCAACGACACCAGGGTTGATCCTGGCCGACGCTGGCGTTGGCGAAGAGGTTTACAACTGGGATGTCTCCGACTTCGGGCGCTTCTCAGAGGGCACCTACTACCTGCACGTTGACTGCTACCGGCAGGGCAAGGCGATGCACTACTCGAACCACCGCGTGAAGATCTTCATCGATCGCTGAGGCAGAGTCATGGAAGCGACACCCCACAAACTTTCTGAGCGGCACGACCAGGGTTTCACCTTGGTTGAAATCGTTGTCACGGCAGTCTTGCTGATGGTCATGGTCGGCTCCGTCGGCACGTTGATGATCACCGGCTGGAATGCGTCGGAGTACGCGAAGAATCTAAACCGTGTGACGGAGATCAGTCAGGAGATCCTGGACGACCTGCGTCTCGAGCTGGTGACGGCTACGAAGCTCCTTCACGATGATCCTGAGGGCCAAGACTTCCTGGCGCTCTTGGACCTGACGGCGTCACCGCCGCCGATCGATACGTCCCGCCTACCGACTTTGGACCAATCCGGCATCATCCGCGCGGACGTCGCTGGTGCCGAGATCTCGGGGAACAGCTTGTTCTTCGCACGCAAATCTTGGACGGATCGCTTCGAGACATCTTCAGGAGAGGTTTACCTGACCGACGTCTACCGCGTCACGTACCTCTACCTCACCTCGGTTGACGGCGGACCGGCAGCTGGGAGCCCGTCCGGCTTGAACCTCGTGCAATGGGCGTCCGAACCGCTGGCGGATGGCCGGCAGCTCGATGGCATCCTCAGCGCCGCGGACCGTGCCGAAGTCGTGCAGCACCTGGCTTTGGGCACCGCCGGTACGGATGGCATCGCGCACCCTTTGGTGAGCGTTGCTTGGTTGACGGGTCAGCTCTCGACAGTGGTAGGGACTCTTAGGCAACTCGACCCGGGGAGCGGGGCGATGCAAGCGGTGCCGTTCGGCGGGCGGACTGCGCCGTGGTCCATCCTGCCCTCACTCGGGCTGGCACGCGGGGAGTTTTCGCGCCTCGCGGTTCGGCATCATTCGGTGGCGACGAACTTCGCACGCCCGAACCTCGGCGTTCCGCGGTTTGGCATCGTTGATCCAGCCAACGACGGCTTCCCGCACGGACTCGAAATTCAGATCGTGGGACCAAGCTCGTCGCGACGAGTGTTGATCCATCTGGTGCTCGTCAACACGACGCTGCGACAGCAGACGGCGTGGTCCGATCTGCAGATCGTCGTCGGTAGTCGCGACACTTAGAGCCCCGATCACCTCGGGTAGCTCGCGGACGCACGCGCGGCGTGGAGCTGTCTCGGGGTGCCCGAGATGCTCTCGCGTGCGCGTCCCAGCCAAGGGTTTGCTGCGTCAAGTTGCCGAGCTGCGCGACGCTCCCTTCGTGCGTCTGCGAACGATGCTCGTCTAGCGCTTACGAGTCGCCTTCTTTGCCGCGGGCTTCTTGCGCGTGGTGGTCTTCTTCTTCGTCGCCGTCTTCTTGGCGACAGGCTTCTTGGCTGCGGAGGTCTTCTTCTTCGCCACGGTCTTCTTGGCGGAGACCTTCTTTTTGGCGACGGGCTTCTTCTTCGCTGCGGGCTTCTTTTTTCCGGCGGCTTTCTTCTTGGCAGACGGCTTTTTGGCGCTGCCACGTGTGTCCATCGCTTCTTCGTAGTACGCGATGAACTTCTTGGCGGGCAAGCGCTTGATCGCCTTGCCTAGGACATCGAGCGCGACGTCCTCGAGCTTCTTGAAGCGGACACATGCCTTGCCCATGTCGAGCTTCTTGCCGGTCTTCAACCACGCGTCCCTGAACCAGTTCTCGTTCTCCGCATTGCCGTAGATGCAGAACAGGTAGACCGCCATGTGGTTCTTCTGCGACGCGATGCTCGCGAAAGGCAGCGGCTGCTTGGGGTCGCAGTGGTAGCCCTTGGGGAACACCGAGTGCGGCACGTAGTAGCCGATCATTCCGTACTGAATCCCCTCTTCGAACCCGGGGCTCAGGTTCTTGTTGATGACTGCGCGAATGGCCTCCAAGGCCTCCCGGCGATCTGAGGGAAGAGCGGCGAGGTATTCCTTGACGGTTTTGGGCTTCGACATACTTCTCGTGAAGGGAAGGGGTGTTCGGGCGGCACGGTAGGCCCCGTGGACCCCAGAATCCCTCGAATCCGGGCGGATCTCCTGCTGAGAGGTCGATGCGTCTGGTCGTGTCGATCGGTCCAGTCGCGGTCCAAACGGCCCGATCCCGCCTGGATTATGCGGCCCGGCGAGCCAGTTCGTGGCGGCTGCCCTTGACCACTCGGGTTACGGAGCTACCCTGCGCGGCTCGGCGAAAGCCGCCCCTGGCCCTCTGCGGCCTGCTCGTTCAGCTCGACCGTCAGCGACCCATCCGCGACCTTCATGGAACAAACCCTTCCCCAGGCTCTCGTCCAGCAAGTCGGCGGATCGTTCCGCATGACGGCTCTGTTGCAGAAGCGTGTGCGTGAACTCGTCCGTGGCCAGAAGCCTCTGTTCGAAACCCGCGAACGCAACTACATGAAGATCGCGGCCGAAGAGCTGAAGCGCGGGCTCATCGAGCTGGTGCCTGACGAAGATCAGGTGTCACCGCTCGATCTACCGGGCTAGGACTCCCGAGGGCCGTCTGCGACTTGGAGTCCCGCGTCCCGCGCGGTGGCCGAGGCTGGCGGATCTTCGTCTCGCCCAAGGCGAGACTAGACGCCGGCACAGCCGGCGTACCCCTGGCTATCCATCCCCGGCGAGCGGGCGGTCGATGGCGTTGGACTGTCGGTATTGGCCGACTTGGCGACGGAGCGCTTGCAGGATGGAGTCGTCGTACGTGACTTCCGTGAAGTCCGTGTTGCCGTAGATGTTCGCGGAGCCCTGCACCACGGTCGATCCTGAGAGGCTCGAAGGCTGAGCCATCTGTAGGTTGCCGCCGATGACCAGGAGTCCCGAGAAGTTCGAGTTGCTGCCCGCCAGGATGTTCACGCTGCCGGCGATGTAGACGATGCCTGTTCCGACCAGCGGGTTGAGGTTGTCGAACGTGATGTCCGGACCTTCGTAGACGATGATCGTGCCGGCTGGGATTGGGTTCGGGAAGTCCACCGGGTTCGAGATGGTGGAGTCTGCCATCGTGCGCAGGATCTCCAGGCTCACGCCGAAGATCGCTTCGATGCTGTCATCGTAGGGGTCGGCCGCGGCGGTTGCCGGACTGCCCGTGACCTCGCTGCCTCCGTTCTGTGTCGGGCTCCCGGTACCTCCGGCGCTGATCGCCGGGAAGTAGATTCCTGCGGTTCCCGCGCCCACTCCACGGATTCGGGCTTTGTTGCCCATCATCGAGTTGAGCCCGTCGCGGACGCAGAGTGCGGCTTGCCCCGGCGGCTGCAGCGCGAGCCTACGGAATTCGGTTTCGACGACCTCTTGGCCGAGCACCTGGTTTGGCGACTGGTTGAACGGCACGGACGGATCCACGTTTCGGAAGACGTAGCCAACGCTGCGCACCTTCCACACCGCGCCAGCCGAACTTTCGTTGCGCAGGTCAGACACGTCCTCGGCTTGGAATTGCTGTCGCCACGCCAAGCGAATTGGATCGGGATCGGCGTCCCACCGCTTCCAGATTTCGTAGCGACCCCAGACAGCGCCGGTGATCGCGAACTGACGGACCACGCCCACATCTTGTTCTTCGGTCTCCAGGATGGGCGGGATTGCGGCGTTGTCGAGCAACGGGTCGAACGCTAGCACCGGCTGAGCCGTTTGCTTGCGGTACCAACCCAGGGCTTCGGTCAGCCCAGAGCGTGCGAACTGCACGGCTTGGCCGTGCAGAATGAAGTTGGTCTTCGTGCGTTGCTGGTTCGCGCGAAGTGACAGCGCGCCCGACACGGTGATCCCGGTCACGATGATCGCGAAGAGGATTCCGAGCAGCAATGCCATGCCTGCTTCGGGGTCGTCCGCGCTGCGAATCGGCTTGGTTCGCTGGGAGAGGCTCGGGTCAGTTTGGTTCGTTGTCATCGTCAGGGTCTCCACCGCATGCAGCGGTCATTCCAATCTCCCTATCGACCGTTTCGCCGTCTTGCTCCGAAGGTTTTGACGGGAGGCTTGGCCGTGGGCGGACGCAGAGCACACCACAGCCAGAGTGTTCGAGGGGCCGATCCCGTGGCCGCTTTGGGGGCCGAGAACTGTTGGAATTCACCACAGTCACAATCGCGAGGTCCAAGATTGAGACTGCGCGTTTCTGCCCCCAAGGCCGGGGGCTGTGACCAACTTCGCAGGATTCAGGAGCGGTCTCACGCGATCGCGACCGATACATGCGGTGTGATGGATGAGTCAGTCCCGACAGTTGACCTGCCAGGTTCTCCGCTCGCCGTGCGGGTGGCGGGCTACCGAGTCCTCGCCGAGTTAGGCCGCGGGGGGATGGCGGTGGTCTATCGCGCGTTGCAGGAATCCACCGATAGGGAAGTGGCGTTGAAGGTACTGGAACGCGGTGGCCCCGACCATGCAGAAGCGGTGGAACGCTTCGTTCGCGAAGCAATGCACGCCGCGTCGCTTCGCCACCCAGGGATCGTGCCGATCCACGATGCGGGCGTGTTCGATGACATCTGCTACCTCTCGATGGAACTCGTCGAAGGTCCAGCGCTTGATGCGCTGCTCGACACGCTGCGAGAGCGGTCGCCGCAGTCGCTCAAGGAATCGTTCCACGTCGAAACGGGGCTGGATCAAGTGTGGCCGGAGGCTGCCGTTGGCGTGGCGGAGCTGGGTTACGCGAAGTCGTGCGCCGCGTGGATCGCGAATGTCGCAGATGCAGTTCAAGCTGCACACAATGCGGGCGTCATTCATCGAGACCTCAAGCCCGCCAACATCATGGTGCGTGGCGATGGGCAACCGGTGGTGGTGGACTTCGGCCTCTCTCGTGCGGTCGGTGATCCGTCGCTGACGCGCAGTGGCGAAACAGTCGGGACGCCGGCCTACATGGCGCCGGAGCAGGCCACCGGTAGTCCCGATCTCGACGGCCGCGTCGACGTGTGGGCGCTCGCGGCGATCCTCTATGAGATGTTGACCCTGCGTCCTCCGATCGCGGGGACGGACGCTG
>CBESZZ010000270.1:0-5929 GCA_965534055.1 uncultured bacterium
GCAGCCGTCTGAGACGGGTGGGGTTGGGGGTGCAGCGGAGGATGGGATTGATCGCGCGGGATCACGGCGCTTGGCGCCGCGATCCTTCGGGGGCGGGTTCTTGACTAGGGCCGAGTTGCGCCTTGGCTGCATTTTTTTGCTGTCCGTCGCGTTTCGCTCCGGAGGATCGGCTTGGCAAATGCCCCTTCGGAGTCCCCTGCAGAGGTCCGACCAACAACTGGATGGGAATACTGGACCTTGGTCGCCGAGCGTTTGAGTCCAGGCGCAACGTTCCCGCATCCAGATCTGTCCAAGTCGGGCGCTCGTGTTTGGAGCTCCTCTTGACTGCACGGCCTGGCGAGTTGTTCTGGAGCCCGGTCTCCGGGCCGCGGTTGGTAGCTGCTGTTTTGCGCCGGCTACTGGATCGCTAGGAGTTCTTTGGCTCGGGCAACTGCGGATGGGAGGGCGGACTGGTTGGCGCCTTTGCCTTGGGCCATTTCGGGGCGACCGCCGCCGCCCCCGCCGAGCATGGTCGTGAGTTCTTTGACCAGGTCACCGGCTTTGACCTTCTTTGTGAGGTCGCGACTGACCACGGCGCCAACCAGGACGCCCTCTGGGCCTTTCGAGAAGATCACACCTGCGACGGGCTCCATGGCTTGGCGGGCGCGGGTTAGGAGATCTTGGAGTTCCTTCATCGCCATGGGTGCCGCTTCGTAGACGAACGCGTGACCGTCCGGGGTTTTCACCCCAGTGGCTTTGAGCTTCTCCTGTTCCTGGCCTAGGTCAGCGGCTTGGGCTTTGGCGAGCTCTTTGCGAAGGCGCTTGGTCTCTTGAACGAGCTCTTGGACCTTCTCGACAGCACTGGCCGCTGGGACTTTCAACGTTGCGGCGATCGTGTCGAGTTCGCGACGTAGCGCTTGTTCATGACACACCGCCGCTTCACCGGTGATCGCTTCGATGCGGCGCGTGCCGGCACTGACCGCGGTTTCGAGCACGATACGAAATGCGCCAATGTTGCCGGAGTTGGGCACGTGCGTGCCGCCGCAGAGCTCTTTGGAGAACGCGCCGACTGACAGAGTGCGCACTTCGTCGCCGTACTTCTCGCCAAAGAGCGCCATGAAACCTTCGGCCTTCGCGTCAGCCAAGTTGCGAACCACGGAATCGACAGTCGTCGCCTTGCCGATCTCGGCCAAGACCAGCCGCTCGATCTTTTCGATGTCCTCGGAGCCAACTTTGGCGCCATGGGTGAAGTCAAACCGCAACCGTTCCGGACCGACCTCTGAGCCAGCCTGGTTGACGTGGACGCCCAACACTTCCTTGAGCGCTGCGTGCATCAGGTGGGTCGCCGTGTGGTTGCGTTCCGTGGCGCGCCGCGCGGACTCGTCGACGGTAAGCGTCGCCTTCTGGCTAGCCTCGAGGTGACCGGACTCCACGACCGTGCGGTGCAGGTGGTAGCCATCCAGTTTGGTCGTGTCTTCGATTCGACCCTGGCCCGTGGCCGTCGTGACGGTTCCACGATCGCCAACCTGACCACCACCCTGGGCGTAGAACGGCGTCGTTTCCGCGATCAACAACACGGAGTCACCAGCGCTTGCCCGGTCAAGCGTCGTATTGCCTTCACCGACCAGCGCCTGGATCGGGCTGTCGTCAGTGAGGATCGAGTAGCCAGTGAAAACCGTGGGGTCGAAGTTCTTCTCGCGCAGCACCATCGCCACGTTCGCGGCGAAGACATCGGTGGAGGTCGCCGATGAATCCCGCGCGCGACGCTGTGCTTCGGTCATGGCGGCGTCAAAGTCTTCTTCGAACCGCTTGAGCTGCTCCGCCTGCAACGACTCACCGAGCGCTTGTCGAGCAATGTCGCGCGGGAAGCCGAACTGGTCGTGCAGCTCAAACGCGAATCCGCCAGGGCTACCCGTCACGGACCAGTCCACGATCTTGCCCGAGGCGGCATCCTTCACGATCGAGACGGCCTGGTCTTGGATGGTCACTTTGCCTTCCGTGACGGCCGTGACGTAGTCGTGCACGCGCGTCATTCCGCGGCGGTAGACGCTGACGAAGCTCTCCTCCTCGCTCTTCATCAACGACTTGCAGGCGGACGCGTGTTCGCGAACTTCGGGGTAAGCCTCCCCCATCACCTCGCCCACGACATCAACCATGGCGAACAGGAATGGCTCCTCGATGCCAAGCTCGACACCGTCCCTTGCCGCACGTCGCAGAATCTTGCGCACGACATAGCCGCGCCCTTCGTTGCTGGGCATCGCGCCGTCGGCGATGCAGAAGGTCACCGCACGCACGTGGTCGGCGATGCGACGCATGCGGACATCGCGGGCGGGATCCTTGCCGTAGGGCACTCCGGTCTTCTTGCCGAGCCAGTCCAGGTATGGGGTGAACAGGTCGGTTTCGAAGTTGTTCTCTGCACCGGCCAACACCGCGACGATCCGCTCGAGGCCTAGCCCGACGTCGATGTTCTTCTGCGGCAGCGGCACGAGTTTGCCGCCGTCGTGCCGATCGAACTGCGTGAACACACAGTTGCCGATCTCCGTGAATCGATCTTCGGGCAGTTCACCGAGCTTGGAGATCTCTGCTTGGGTGGGGAGCTCGCGGTCAGGGAACGCATCGAAGTAGATCTCCGAACAGGGTCCGCATACTCCATTGGGTCCCTTGCTAGGCGCGGAGGACGGCCAGAAATTCTCCTTCTCGCCGAGGCGGAAGATCTTGTTGGCCGGCACGCCCACTTTGTCGCGCCAGATCGCGACGGCTTCGTCGTCGTCTTCGTAGACGGTGACCACCATCTGTGCCGCGGGGATCCCTAGCTCCTTGCTGAAGAACTCCCACTCCCACGGGATGCACTCTTCCTTGAAGTAGTCGCCGAACGAGAAGTTGCCCAGCATCTCGAAGAACGTGTGGTGCCGCGGAGTGACTCCGACGTTCTCCAGGTCTGGTACGCGCAAGCACTTCTGCGACGTGGTGACACGGGTTTCTTTGAGCGCGCTCTTGCCCAAGAACGCGTCCTTGAACTGGTTCATCCCCGCGCCCGTGAACAGCAACGTTGGATCGTTGGCCGGAACCAACGAATCGGACGCCATGGGTTTGTGACCCCGCGCTTCGAAAAACGCGAGGTAGCGCGCGCGGACTTCGCCACCTGAGAGAGCTTTCACGAAGCCACCTCCATTCGGGTGTGTGTGCGAACGGCAGAATGGATGCCGCAGGCTGGGAGAGAGGAGGTGGCGAAGGGTTGCGCGTGGACGGTGCTCATGGCAGATCGGCAGTGAACCGCATGCCTGGTGCTGCGCCAAGGGCGGAGAGCCGGCAAACTACGCCGAGCCTGCGTCCGAGCGGTTCCGACTCGCCCGCGAAGAGGTCTTCCGTCGATCCGTCGGCGAGAGGCTCATCGAGTCGCTGCTCGAGCAACTCGGCGAACCAATGGCCTAAGGCGGCTGGCCAGAGCTGCGCGGTCAGCGCGGTCGGGCCAGTGCAATTCGTCGATTGGCGAAGCGGCAGCTCAGCAACACCTCGCTGTTCGCTGCACGGGCGTTCAGGCACCCCCTTCGGGAGCTCTCAAGGCCCCTCGGGGCCCCGGAGCGGACCGTGGCTACTTCTTCGCGCTTATGCGGTTCGTCGCCGCATTGCCGTTCTTGACGGAGGTCTTCTCCGCTGCGGCGGTGATGGCCTTCGGCTTGGTCGCGGCCGGCTTGGCTGCTGCAGGCTTACCCGCACTGCCCTTCGGTCCTGCTGCCACCGGAGCCTCACTGGACTCTTCCGTCGAATCGGTAGCACCTGGAGCCGGAATGCCCAAGGCCCGCATGAGGTCTCGATAGACTCCCTGCGCAATCTCCGGGTTCTCCTTCAAGAACTCGCGAGACCGTTCACGGCCTTGGCCGAGACGCACGTCGCCGTAGCTAACCCAGGTTCCGGAGCGCTTGAGCACGTTGTTCTCGACACCCATGTCGAGCAGCTCGCCCAAGCGATTGATGCCTTCGTTGAAGATGATGTCGAACTCCGTCCGGCGGAACGGTGGCGCCACCTTGTTCTTCACCACGGTGCACTTGGTGCGGTTGCCCGTCACCTGGTCGCCGTCCTTGATCTGGCCGATGCGGCGGATGTCCAAACGCACCGAGGAGTAGAATTTCAGCGCTCGCCCACCCGTCGTGGTCTCCGGGCTACCGAACATCACCCCGATCTTCTCACGGATCTGGTTGATGAAGACGAGGGTGCATCCCGTGCGGCTCACGATGCCGGTGAGCTTCCGCAGCGCCTGACTCATCAGGCGGGCGTGCAGACCGACGAAGTTGTCCCCCATCTCGCCTTCGATCTCCGCGCGGGGCACAAGTGCCGCCACCGAGTCGATGACGATGACGTCGACGGCACCGGATCGGGTCAGAGTCTCGGCGATGTCCAACGCCTGCTCGCCGTTGTCGGGCTGCGAGATCAACAACGAGTCGATGTCCACGCCGAGCTTCTGGGCATAGGACGGATCGAGCGCGTGTTCCGCGTCGATGAAGGCGGCGACGCCTCCAGCCCGCTGCGCGCTGGCCACCACGTGGAGTGTCAGCGTCGTCTTGCCGGACGATTCAGGACCGTAGATCTCCACGATCCGTCCTCGTGGCAGGCCTCGTCCGCCGATGGCCAAGTCGAGGCCAATGGATCCGGTGGAGATGCCGTCGACGATCGGCTTGCGCTCCTCGCCCAAATACATGATCGAGCCAGTGCCATGGCTCTTGTGGATCGCGTCAATCGCATCGCGCAACGCTTCGGGTCCGTCAGCGCCACCGGCGCCGATGGTTTTCTTGGGTGTTCCTTTCTTCGGCTTCATCGCGGGGCCCCTCCCAGGGCATGGTCTGTGGATCGGTTGCGCACCCTAACACCGACCCTTACAAAATCCAAACACCGAAACGAGGTTCGGTGTCCTGCAGGACCGCTTGAGCGTGCGTGACCCTGGGATCTTTGGGCAACGAGGCGGCCGGAAACGACCACTGAGCCCGAAAAATGCCTCAGACAGACACGAACTGCACGAGTTCGTCGTAGCGCCGATCCAATTCCTTGCGATCCGCGCCAGCCAAGGTGCTCACCCCGAACCCCTCGACCGTGAGGCTTGCAGCCACGGTGCCGTAGGCGATGGCACGCTTGAGGTTCCACAGGTTGAGGTTGTCCACCAGCGACAGGTAGCCCATGAACCCGCCCGCAAAGCTGTCACCCGCCCCAGTCGGGTCGATCACCCGGTCTGTAGGGTAGGCAGGCATGGCGTATTGGAAGTAGTTGCTGAACAAGAAGCAGCCGTGCTCGCCTTTCTTGACGATGACCAAGCTCGGACCAAGATCCAAGACCGCTCGCCCAGCGCGGATGAGGTTGGTCTCGCCCGTGAGCATCTTGACCTCCTCATCGTTGAGGATGAGGCCGTCGATGACCTTCAGGAGTTCGAGCAGCTCGTCTTTCGCGATGTCGATCCACAGGTCCATCGTGTCGGCCACGGTGAACCTCGGATGATCCATTTGTTCGACGACGGAACGCTGGGTGCCGGGGCCCGCATTGGCCAGGAAGACGTAGGGCGTGTTGCGGAACGCTTCAGGAACCTTGGGTTCGAAGTCGCCGAACGTGTTGAGCTGCACGTCGAGGGTCTCGCGACTGTTCATGTCGTCCGAGTACTTGCCCGACCAGGTGAACGTCTTGCCGGGCTTCACTTCCAGCCCTTCCAGGCGCACGCCGTGCGCGCCGAGCAAGTCCCGACTTTCCTGTGGGAAGTCTTCGCCGACCACGCTGACGAGCCGCACCTCCGTGAGCTTGGCTGCCGCCAAGCTGAAGTAGGTGGACGATCCGCCCAAACAGCCCTTCTCAACACCGTGGGGCGTTTCGACCGTGTCGAAAGCCGTCGATCCGACCACCAAAAGTGCCATTCTAGGTCCTGTCCGTTGGGCCCATTCCGGGCCGGGTTTCGCTAGGTACGCGGCCCGAC
>CBESZZ010000271.1:0-5898 GCA_965534055.1 uncultured bacterium
AGGACCTCGAGGGCGCAGCGAAGCAAGCGAAGCTTGATGAAGCGCAGAAGCTCTGGGAGAAGAGCTACACGGACTAAGTGATCGCCGCGGACCTCGAACCCATCGATCCACGCATCGTCAACGACGCGGGATTGATGCTGATCTATCACCTCCACCGAGACTTCGATGACGCGCGCCGCTACTTCGACTCCGCCATTCTGGTGGGCGAAGAAAAGCTCGCCGCACTTCCTAGCGAAGGTGCAGATGATGAGCGGCAGTTCCTGGAAGAAGCGGTCGGGGACGCATACCAGAACATCGCCGTGCTGATGCGCGACCATCAAGATGCGGCGTTCGCCGACGTCGAGCCGTTCCTGCAAAAAGCCGTGCGCTTCTATCCCTACAAGCGGCGCGAAGCGGCGCGCATGCTGCGACGTCAAGGAGACGCCGGGCAGGCGAACGCTGGAAGCGGAGCCCTCTCCGTCGCAGCTTCGCAGGTCGTTGCGAACCGACGCCCCTCCGCCGAGACGCTACGCGTCCCGGCAAATTCGAACGTGAACGACAAGAAGGTCTTCGACGGGGCTGCGGCCGAAGCCAAGCCCAAGGCGGATGCCGGGGATTACGACGGTGCTCTCCTGGTGCTCGATAGGCACCGCAAGACACTCAAGGACTACGCCCCATACCACGCGCTCGTCGGCAAGTACACGCTGGCGCTCGCCGAGTCGCGCATCGCGTCCGGTGCGACGTCGGGAGTCGAAAACTTCTTCGCGGACTCCGCCCGATCGTTGGAGAAAGCCATCGAGCTCGATGATTCCCCGCTTGAGCCGCGGGTCATGCTCGCGAACGTCCAGTGGCGGAGCAGCAAGTTCACCGAGGCCGCGAAGGAGGCCAAGAGCGCGATCCTTCACGCCCAGTCGATGGGCGACGCGGACGCGAAACTCGTCGTCCAAGCCAAGACGACGTTGGCTGTAGCTTCGGCCCGACTCGTCATCGACGCTGCTGGCGCGGGCGAGAAGAACGAAACAGCACTGCAGGACGCTCGAGACACCTTCCGCAGTCTCGAAGAGTCCGGCGAGTTCAGCGACGAAATGCGCAACGGCTGGTCCGTGATGGAGGAGTGGGCCGGTGCCGGCGAGCCCGCGACGTCCGTTTGGGTTCGCGCACTCAAGAATGACCCAGCATCCGCGACGGCCCTCGAGCAGCTTGTGGTGGTCGGTGGCAGGATGAGCCAAGCGCAGCTCGCTGTGGACACGCTGAAGTCGCGAGAAGACGCCCTCGGCAAGTGGTACCTCGGCCGCGCGTACTTCGGCCTCGGCAACGAGAAGCTCGCTGCCGGTGCGGCAACCGAAGAAAAAGAGCGGGACGACACGGCGCTCGGCGAGGCTCTCGCCGCGCTCGATGACGCGACAGCCGCCTTCGATCGATCCGCACAAGCCAACGCCACCTACACCGATTCGGTGCAGCAGTGGAAGGCGCTGACCCTCGGCAAGCGCGGCCAAGTGCTTTGGGCCAAGGGCGACGTCGACGGCGCGTTCGACGGCTACTTGGCGGCAGCCAAGATGCGACCTGACATGGCTGGCGAGGAATTGGGCGGCGGCACGATTTCGCTGGGTCTGCAGTTCGTGCAGGACCACCACTTCCGCGTGCAACAGGACCTGAAGAACGCGGAGCGCACGGCCCGAGCCTCCACCATGGCGCTACCCGGCGACGCGCTGCTAGCGAACAACCACGGATTGTTCGCGCGTGACCACGGTGTCAGACTCGAGCGTCGCGACAACGACCTGGAGTCGGCCAAGGAGATGTACGAAGCGAGCTACGAGAGCTACAAACGCGCACAGGCTCTTGAGCCGGACAGCATCAGACTTCGCAACGACGTCGCGCTGATGATTCTGTACCACATCAAGCGCGACTACGACGTGGCCAAGGAGATGCTCGACAGTGCGATTCGCATGGGCGACGCGCAGCTGGAGTCTGCGGGTGGGAAAGGCGAGGAAACCAACCAAGACCTTGAGGAAGCCGTCGGCGACGCCCACGAGAACATGGCTCTCTACATGATCGACGCGAAGGAAAACCCTGAGGGAGCCATCACCGCTGCGGAAGCTGCCCTGACGTATCACCCAGGATCGACGCGAGCTGGTGCAATCCGCCACAAGAACCGAGCGGAAGGAATCATTGAAGAGCGCGACAAGCCACCGACTCCCGACGAACCAACCCCTGGCGATGGTGGCGGTGAAGGCAAGCCGGACGGTGGCGAAGGTAGCGGCCGATGAGCCAGCATTCGTTGCGTTCCTACGGTCCTCGGACGCTGCTGTTGGCAGCGCTCTTGCCACTCCAGTTTTCCTGCGCTGCGCAGGAGTCCAAGCCGGCCCCATCCACTCAACCGGAAACGTCCACTCAGCCGGCCTCATCCCAACAGGCAGAGTCCCGACCTGCATCCGAACCGGTAGTCGCGAAGCCGCAAGACCCGTTCGCAGACTGGTCTGACTTCCAGCTGGAAGACGGCGCTGAGCAGGCGGAGAAAGCCGGCGAATTTGAACGCGCCGCGACGCTCTACAAAGAACGCAACCGACGCCAGAGCGAGAACTCCTTTTGGGCACTGGCTGCCGCTCGCTGCTTGGGCATGGCCGGCCGAACCAATGACGCATTGGACGTCTTAGAGAACTCCGCGAAGCGGATGCCCGAACAACCTGAGCTTCGCGCGATGATCGCGCGCACGCTCATCTTGAAAGCGGAGGGACAAGCGCAACAGTCAGGCTACGACGTGCACACCTTGATGCTCTTCGAAGACGCCGCGAGGGAAGCCAAGCGCGCAGTGAAACAAGCACCGGGCCACCGTGATGCGCGCCTCATCCTGGCGCAGGCGCTCTATCAATTGGGCCGTCCGTTTGAAGCCCGTGAGCAAGCCAGGGAAGCGCTACAACGCTTCCCTGACCATCCAGGCGGAGCCATGTTGCTGGCGCGTCTGTCGTTCGACGAATTCCGAAATGTGAAGCAGTCGCTGCTCAACGAGACGTACGCCGACCAAAACGAAAAGATGGTCAAGCAGGCCCAGGCGGTGACCCTGCGGCAACAAGCCACCGACCTGTTCAAGCAGGCGGCAACGATCGACCCGACGCGAGCCCACCCATGGTCGCTACTCGGCGACATGGCGCGCTGGGACAACGACGACGAAGGCGCCATGGAGGCGTATCGTGAAGCCGTGCGCCGCGAACCGGGCGCACGAATCGACCATGACTGGATCGCCAATCAGCTAACTCCAGAGCAGCGCGTCGCGTTCTATGCCTCGTCCATCGAGCCTGAGGAAGGTGACGCTCCGGGCGCCCGCGTGCCGCTGCAATGGCAGCTCGCCAAGGCGCAGATCGACGCCGGCGATGCCGAAGCGGGCCTCAAGAGCTTCGAGGCCGTGCTCGCGATCACTCCCGACGACGGAGCTGCGCGCTACTGGGCATTCTTCGCCGCGGCGCGCGCAGAGAACTGGGACGACGCAGAGAAGCACGCAGCGGAGTACGCGACTCGCGATGCCGCATCGATGGCCGACACCATCCGCAGCCTGCCAGAGCCATACCGGACCGATCTCACCGGAACGGTTCGCTACCTAGCCGACCGCGCATTCAGCAAGGGCCGACGCGAGAAGAGCCGCGACCTCAATCGCATCGTCGCGTTCCTTGCAAACACCGCCGACGCTTGGAACAACTACGCGTTCCTGTGCCGCGAGACGGGCGTGTTCGATCGCGCGTTTGAAGGGTACGAGCGTGCGCTTGAAGTCGAACCAGACTCACCACAGCTACTCAACGACGGCGCCGTGATCCTGCAGTACCACTTGGCGAGCCCATCCAACCTCGCCCGCGCGCGCACGATGTATTCGAGAGCCGTGCGGGCCGCCGAAGAGATTCTGGCCAACGACGCCGCACCTGCGAAGTCGAAGGCTCGTGCCCACGTGGCACTTCGCGACGCGCGCTCCAACCTCCGCGCGCTCGGCGGCAACTAGTTGCATCAGGCGCCGTCGATCAGACGGCGCCCGAGGTTCCCATAGTTGCGGTAGGACGTCGTGTCGGGCGCACCCGAAGCGAAGCGCCATACCAAATCCCGCAGATCGCCCTGCGGAGCGGGACGCGGCACGGCAAGCAACCCGCTCGAGACCGTGCCATAGCTCTCGTCACCCACCTTCAAGATGCGGTGACCGCTCGTGGATCCTGTATCCAGCAATAGCGGGGCCAGACGATCCAAGAGCCTTTCCGGTGCAGCGGCTTCAAGCACTGATGGCGACAAGCCGGGCAGCGTCAACGCGCCCGGCCGGTGATCGTTGCTGACCACAAGCGCCGACTCTGTCCAAGACAACCGCTCGATGCCACGGTGGTCGCAACGCACGATCTCAATGTGGTCGGCGTCCGCAACCACCAGTTGAAAGCCGGCGTAGTGCGTCTCGGAACCCTCATGAGCGCGAACCTGCCGCTGAACGGCATCGCACGCGCTGGTCACCGTTCCGCGATCCAAGGCTAGATGGGGAAGCTCGCCGCGACTTGAAGCGCGCTTTCCGCCATCGAACCCCGCGACGTTCGTCAGGCCAGCAAACATGCCCTGCTCGTTGATTCCCATCCAGGTTCCTCCGGTGCGCTTGTCCTTCGGACTCAGCATTTTCCGATGGGCCCCGAGGGTCAATCCAGGCGGCGACGACGCCCGATCGCGTTGTTCATCGCGGTTGCTGGCGACGACCACGGGAAAGCGGTCGTCCATTCCGCGCAGGACGATCAGCAGGCACATGAGTTACTCGGGGCAAACACGGCTCCAAAGAACCCCAAGCGCCCTAGGAAGTCCAGGATCGGTGACACGAGCGGGCAGCCGACACCTAGCGAATCTCGCTTTCCATTGAGCCGTGACGCCGCACAGCCTTCGAATGCAGGACACGCAGTACGATCATGGCAAGCCCGGTGACGATGAGCACAGCTCCCGCGTAGGCAAACAACGTCGTCAACTCACGAGCTGTCTCAGCGGCAGGAACCTGCTCGCCAGGCGCCGATGTCGTGCGATCGGCGATGGCGTGGCGCAGCGCGAAGTCGCCAACGCTCGGACCGAAAGCCATCCCAAACAGCAGACAGCTCTGCACCATGGCGAACGCAAGCGTGCGGCGATCGCTCGGCACGCGACGCGTTGCCGCCGCGTAGGCCAACGTCATGGTTCCGGCAGTGAAGATCGCCATCACACACCGCAAGGTGAAGAAGCCAACCGTGGACTCCGTCCAAGACACACCGACGTAGAGCAATCCCAGTGCAAGCGAGATGGCGGCGAGACAACGCAACGGTCCGACGCGATCCGCCAGACGCCCCCACAACGGCGTGAAGACGATCTGCCCGACGGCCAACACCAAGAAGAACCAGGCCACGCTGCGATCGACCCCTACTTGCACCGCCGCAGCGACCCCACCGGCTGGCCCCGCCACAGCTCCATCGAACCAAGGCAACGGTCCAAGGGCGCGCACTAGCAGCGCAACGTAGGGCTCCACGCTTTGCTGCCCCAAACGCATGAGGAAGAGCAGGGACAAGAAGACAACGAACAGGCGACCTTCAGCCAACACCTTGCCGAAGCCGTGCAGCATGTCGGCGAGCAACCGTTCGTCGCCAGCCGGGCGCGGCTGCATCGGCGCCTCTTTCGCAAACAACATGACCGGCACTGCGGCAGCGAGTCCGCACGCACTCGTGACGTAGAAGACCGCGGTCCGGCTGTACGCGGCTGCGACCTCGGCACCGACCCAAGGCCCCACCAAGAGCCCAAGCGCGAGGCCAACCTGCAGCTTGGAGAGCACGCGCCCCTGTCGATCCGTCGGCACGTCCGCCGAGACAAGTGCCATCGCGGGTGCGACGTAACCGGAGAACATCCCCTGCAGCGCACGCAACGCGACCAGCATCCAAGGTGCTTCTGCCAGTG
>CBESZZ010000272.1:0-5880 GCA_965534055.1 uncultured bacterium
CGGCTTCTAGTTTCACGTCGCAACTCGATTCGCAGGTCCAGTTCGTGACGTCCTCAACCCCAACAAGAGACGCTTTCCGCGACGTCGACATTGTCGTCGTCAACTGGAACACCCGGGAGATGGCGCTGCGGCTGGCAGCGTCACTCAAGGAAGCGCGCGACGTGTGCGCAAAGGCCGGACGCACACTGCGGTTGATTGTCATCGACAACGCGTCGAGCGACGGCAGCGCGGATCACCTCGCGGAGCACGCACCCTGGGTGCAGCTGATCCGTGCACCACGCAACGGGGGCTTCGCCTACGGCGTGAACCTCGGCGTAGGCGCTGCCCTCGCGGAAGGACGCAACCCTTGGTGCCTGCTGATCAACACCGATGCGGAACTCGAGCCATCGGCCATCGAGTCGTTCGTGTCCGAAGCGGAGCAAACGCGAGATAGCAAAGGCCCCGTCGGCGTGCAGCCCGCGATCTTCGGGCCGCGCATCGTGGATGAGCACGACGGAGTCCAGCGCAGCAGCTGGCCAGACCCAAGACTTCGCGAGCTCCTCACTGAGGCCACCCTGTTGGGTCCGCTTTGGCGCAAGCTTCGCGGCGGCGTGCCGCCCGCAGCGGTTGCGCGACCCGACTGCGTGAGTGGCTGCGTGTTCCTGATTCATCCCGATGCATTGCGCGAAAGCGGCGGATTCGATGAGCGCTACTTCCTCTACTTCGAAGAGACCGACTTCTGCACGCGGGTTCGCGCTGCTGGTGCTGCGGTCGCGCATCTGCCGGCTCACGCCTTCGTGCATCGCGGAGGACTGAGCGCGGAACTGGACTCTGAGCGGACGTTCACCACGTTCCGGGAAAGCGGCGTGCGCTACTTCGCCGTGCACGGCGGGCGCTTTCGCGGCGAATGTGCCCGCGCACTGTGGCTCGGTGCGGACCTCACCCGGGGCCTCCTGCTGATCCCGCTCAAGCCCGCCAAGGCTCGACTGCACCGCCGCGCATGCCGCATGCTGCTCACACCGGGTCTGGTACGACGGCTGCGAACGCATCCGCCGCAAATCCCGCAGTTCCCAAAGCCTCAGAGTGCAGAGCAAGCCGCGCACCATGACCAAGCCCGCTCGAAGACTCCCGCGACGCCCGAACCTTAGCTGGCCACCGGCTTGCGCTCTCGGGCTGGTCGCCATCGGTTGCGCACCCGAACCAACCAAGCCAACCGACACTCCTCCCGAAGCTCCGCCCGCCGTTGAGCTTCGCCACGCAAGCGAGAAACCGCCGGACGGTGTGACCGCTCCCGCAGGCATGGTGTGGATCCCCGGCGCCGTGTTCCGCATGGGCAACCCCGCCGCGATGAACGCCGCGGAGCAAAGACAGTTCTCTCCAGGATCCGCCGGTGGCCCGAGCGGCCAACCAGACGAACGGCCGGCTCACGACGTAGGCGTGCACGGTTTTTTCATCGACCGTACCGAAGTCACCAACGCGGCGTTCCGCGCATTCGTCAACGCAACGGGTTTCGTCACGGTCGCAGAACGCGCACCCACCCTCGAAGAGATCATGAGCCAGGTCCCAGAGGGCACGCCACCTCCCACCCCGGACATGCTGAAGCCCGGCTCGCTCGTGTTCGATCCCGCCGCAGTCGAGACCATGGGCTTGCCGTGGCGTTGGCAGGATGGCGCGTCGTGGCGGCATCCAAGTGGACCGACAAGTTCGATCGATGGCCGCGACGACTACCCCGTAGTGCAAGTATCGTGGTCCGATGCCGTCGCATACGCGGAATGGGCCGGCAAGCGCCTACCCACCGAAGCCGAATGGGAACGCGCAGCGCGCGGTGGCCTGGTGGGGAAGCTTTACGTGTGGGGCGATGACTCGCAACCTGACAATCAACACCGCGCGAACACGTGGCAAGGTGAATTCCCATCCCGCGATTCGCGGGACGATGGGTTCGGTGGAATCGCGCCGGTCGGATCCTTCGAGTCGAACGGTTTCGGACTCGCAGACATGTCCGGCAACGTGTGGGAATGGGTTGCCGATTGGTATCGGCCGGACACTTACTCCGTGCGCGTTGTCGCAGGGGTGGACTCGGGCGTTCGTACCATCGTCGATCCGCGGGGTCCGGATGCCGGCTTCGATCCTGCAGAACCCATGACCCCCAAGCGAGTAATCCGCGGCGGGTCGTATCTGTGCAGCATCGACTGGTGCGTCGGGTATCGCCCCTCCGCGCGCATGAAAACGAGCCCAGACACCGGCGCAATGCACCTGGGGTTCCGCTGCGTGAAGTGAGAGCCCGATGCAACGCGGACCATTGCGATACAAGATCCGACCAATGTGGCCGAGTCGATTGCGGGCGATCGCCAAGACCACCTAACATTGGGGTCATTGCTTTTTTGGTTTCTGGAGGCTTCTTGATGCGACTCATTTCTCGTTGTGCTCTGCCGCTCCTGTTCTTGCCCATTGCGTCTGCCGCGGCGCAATCCATCGTGCCGACTGGCCCCGCCTCAAGAATTGGTCTGGCAGGCGATGTGAACGGGGACGGCTACGTTGACTCTTGGAATCGCGTCGGCAGTCGATACGAAACGCGCTCCGGTGCGGACAACTCGATCTTTTCGGCATTGACCATGCCCGCCACCCTCGCGACCTACCTTCGTCAGTATCGCCCCCTCCTCGGGGACTTGGACGGGGACGGTTGCGACGACTTGGCCTACATGGTGGCCGTACCGGGCCCGGCGCAGATTCTTTCAGGGGCAGACGGCCGCGTCCTCTTCGTGACAGCCCATCCGATCATCGAGCCCGCGATTGACTACAACTCGGATGGCTACGACGACCTAATGGTGCAAGCGGTCACCGCCATGACGCGAAGCCGAACGGACTTCGAGTTCCGGATCCGATCGGGTCGCGACTTTTCTCTGCTGACATCGCGGACTGGCTTCACCAACAACTACGACAATTCTAGTTTTGTTGGGTGGGGTGGAGACTTCGATGGCGACGGTGCGCACGATCTGTTGAGCTTCTACGAGGGGTTCGGGTTGCAGGTGACCACGATCGAGTTTGCTTCGGGCACCCGCGCCCCGCTGTTCAGCGCCGGTGCGTTTTCGCTGGGCGATGTCGACGGCGACTCTGCCGACGATCTCGGGTTGAGGTCCCCCAGGGGCTTTGTCAGCGGCGCAACTCAGCAACTCGATCTCACTCTGCAACCGATGCAAACCAACCAGCCGTTGGATATCGACGGCGACGGTTTCGCTGATCTCTTGCTTCACGACGGTCAAGTCGTGTCCGGCCGCACCAGGACAGTCTTTCCAGGGACGATCGCCGGACAGATTGCGTTGTTTCTTCCCACTGCTCAGGTTGGAGACATCGACCGCGACGGCCGAGACGAAGTTCAAACGGTGAATTCGATCTATCAGTTGGTCGGCGGACCATCTTCACCGACGGCCTTCACCCGTGGCGTGAGCGGCGTGACGTCGCAAGCAAGTCGGCCGCGAATCGACAACGCCGGAGCCGCGCGAGTCGGTGGCACGTTGATTCCTCGGCTACGCGGTGCAGGCGGCCAGTCTCTGGCGTTTCTCGCCTGGGGCACCGCCGGACAGATGGATCTCGGGCCGCTTGGCGCGCCCGGCAACCACGCCTACTTTTCGACGATTGCCGCAACGACGGCACAGTTCACCGACACGCTCGGGCGCGCACGACAGACTCTGGCCATTCCAAACGATGCCGGCCTGCTCGGCGTGAACCTCACGCTGCAATGGTTCGTCGCAGACGCTCCCGCGAACGCTCTGGGCGTTGTCGCATCAGAGGCGCTGGACATCACCGTAGGCTCCTGAAGCTTGGCGTGACGACGCGTGAAAACGCGTTCCCACCGACCCGCCCGCCCAAGCCTCGGCTCTCAGACCAACTCTGAGACCAGCCACTGGCGACTGCGTCCACCCCCAAGTCGCGGCAGGTCGATAAGAACTGCATGGTTGCGCCCAAAACGATCGCGTTCACGTTCCTTGGCGCGGCTGCAGCGCTGGGAGCCGGGGTCTTCACGCAACAGCAAGGTTTCGCCCAAGAGCCGGAGGACTTGCGGGCGTGGGCTGAAGCCCAGAAGACTCGCTTTGAGTCGCGCGACCATGCGCGATCGCCGCTGTGGGGTAGCGCGAGCAAGGGTGAAGCCTTCGCCGTATACGAAGCGGGCACCGCAGCGCTTGCCGAGCACGCCGCACTGTGCGAACGCGTCACCCGCGAACTGCGCCTGCCGGGTGCAGACCCCAAAGCACGGGCAGACGCACTCGCGACGCTCGCGCCAGCGCTGAAGGCACTTCGGACTGGTGCACATCGCGGCGACGCCGGTCAAAGCATCGCGTGGGATCAGGGCGTTGGGTCCCAGTGCGCCAACCTGCTGATGTTTCGCTACCTCGCCAACGCCGCGCAGATGCAGGTGCGTGAGCGACTCGACGCGGGAGAATCGCTGGACGCGGTGCACTGGCTGTTGGACACAGCCCAAATGGGACGCGACCTCATGCAGGTCCCCATCCTGATCGATCAAATGATCGGCGCAGCAATGCTCGAAATCGCCGTGGAGATGGCAGATCGACCCTTCTTCGCCGCGCTGTCGAAGGAGGCCCTGACCGCGCTCGACGCTGGGCTCACAAAGCTGGACGTCCACTTGCCGGTTGCGAACGCAAGCGTGCACACCGAAGCCGCGCTGCTCGTCCTTGGCTTCGACGTAGAAAACGTGGCCGCAGCCGAAGAGCTCCAAAGCTACGTGCACGAATTGATCGCCGCAGGCAAGGTGCAGGTCGAAGCGTCGACTGTTCGCTGGCCCGAAGCCGAAACGCTCTACGAGGCGTTCCAGGCCCAAGCACCCAATGAGGAGCTGACTCAGCAACGAGGGACGGCTCGCTCCGCCGCATATTCACGCCGCCTTGCCGTCACGATGCTGCGGCTGCTGCGGGTTGACGTCGCGCACCGCCAGGGAGAGGTGCTCGTGCTCGACGATCCGCTGGGCGCGGGGCCACTCGCGCGCGAAGACGATGCGGGCACGCTACGGATCTTCAGCGCCGGGCAGCGCGTGGGTTCACGACTTCAACGCGTAATGCACCCGTGATCGCGCTTCGCTAAAAGTGGAACACGACGCCCAGCAGGAAGCTGTCGTCGAATTCTGAGCGCCCGCCCACGGGGAACTGGTAGCCGCCACGAACCTCCCATCGACCGGAGAGGGCGACGCTCGCGCCGAACAGCAGCTCGAACGAGCTCATTGAGTCAGCTTCTCCAGACAGCCCTGTGCGTCCGCTGAACTCCGTGAGCAAGTTCAGGGATCCGGCGACTCCGTGCACGTCTGGTTCCAAGCCGCGGTGCGGACCGTGAGCACCAGAACCGTGGAAGATCGCTCCATCAGGCGCCATCGTCCAAGCCAATCCACATGCGTAGGACAGCTCCGAGTCGCCGGACTCCGCGCCATGTTCGGTCCCGACCTGCGCTTGAAACGTCACCCACTGCTGCGACTCGGGAAACGCAGCGCAGTCGGCCCAGAGTGAAAGCGAAGGTGCCAACACCGCTTCCCCAGAACCCAGACCGCGGTCTTCATCACCAGTCGGTATGCCCACCTCGAAGTTCGCGCTGAGCAGCAGCCGCTCCGTGTCGAGGATCAGCGCCCGCGGTGCAATCGCAAGATCCCCAATGCCCGTTTCCACGGACTCACCGTTCGGATGCACGCGCACGAGCGGCGCCTCGACGATCAGCCCAAGCCGCGAAGTGAACGCCCACTCCAGCTCCAGTTCGAACTCGCGCTCACTGCCTTCGTCACCGCGGGTTTGCGCGTAGTCAATGAGCAGATCCCGATCGAGATACGCCGGCTCGATCCCGAAGTGGTGGACTTGTGGCGCTCCGCGCACGTTGTGGTGCCGGTGCTCCCACTGGGTGAACCAT
>CBESZZ010000273.1:0-5872 GCA_965534055.1 uncultured bacterium
CCTTCCGCGCGCAACCCGAAAGCCTGGGGCACCTCGGAGGGATCCATGCGTGTCATCGGTCCCATCATGCTCTGCAGGGAGAGGCGCTGATCGGATGGCTTGCCGCGCGAGAGCCGAACCTTCGCGCCCGCGATCGAAAGTGCCGGCTTGCTCAGGAGTCTGCCGTTGAGCGTGCGCGGCTCGCCTTCGAAGACGACTTTGACTTCTGTGTTGGCCGCCGCCGCGGTCTCCACTTCGATCCTGGAGTTGGGTTCCGTCGCCGTGCCAGCCGCCGCGTCTGGCCGGTTTGGATCCACAACTTCTGAGGCCTGGTTCGATCCAGTCTCTGGCTCTTCGCTGCCTTTCGCAAACACCAGCACGTAGACGAAGCACGCGGCCGCTAGGACCGCGAGAAGGGCGAGAAGGCCACGTTGGGAGCGGGATACGGGCATGGCGAGTTAGCGAGGGAGTCGGCCACGGACACCGTGGTCGGTTCTTCCAGTGGCCGATGCGGGCTGAGGTTCTTTCGAGCGCTCTGGGATTCTTGTATTCAGAGCGGTCGCTGTGCTCCGCGAGCCACCTTGCAGCTCCCTATCATGCCCGTAACTGCTCTCTCCAGGTCGAATCGACTGCCCATCATCCATGTCTGATCTGCGCCAATTGATCCGCGCAGGGGACGCCATGGCTCCGGGGGAAGAAGCCGTGCTGGCCACCGTGGTCGATGTGGAAGGCTCGAGCTATCGCCGACCTGGCGCCCGTTTGCTGATCGGGCCTCGGGGCGAACGCACCGGGTTGGTCAGCGGCGGGTGTCTGGAGAAGGACCTTGTGCAGCGGGCGTTTCATCTGACCGCCGCGGGCCCTCACGTCGTGACCTACGACACGCGCGCTGACGACGAGGACTACGCCGACGATCCAGAAGCGGGTTACGGCTTGGGGTGCAACGGCGTGGTGCACGTGTTGTTGCAGCGAGTTGTGCCTGCCTGGGGGCCGAACCACACGGCGTCGAGTGCAGAGTCAGGGTCGCCGTTGGTGGATTCGTTCGCGGTGTTACGGGGTCCGATTGCTGAAGATCGCATGGTGCGGTTGGCGACGGTGTATCGAGTGCACTCCTCGGGCAACGACGGCGTTACAGAGAACACGACTGACGAACGGGTGGACGTTGTGACGCACGGCGACGCGAGCCACGCTCGGGTCGGCGACTGCGTGCGTCTCGATGCGGAAATCGAAGCAGCGTCGCCCGAATGGCTACGCGGTGTGATGTCACTTCTCGAGCCGAACGCCACAGCCGCCGAAGTCTTCCCGCGTTGCGTGCGCGTGGAGCTCGCATCCGGTCATGTCGATGTTCTGCTGGAAGAACTCGAACCGCCACCGCGACTGGTCGTTTTCGGCGCGGGCGATGACGCCGTTCCGCTGGTGAACATGGCTTCCGGCATGGGCTGGCGCGTCACGGTGGTGGACCACCGCCGTGGCTACGCCGAAGTTGCGCGATTCCCCGGCGCGGAAGCACTGCTCCACGCCAAGCCCGAAGCCGCGATGGAGCGACTCGATTTGGATTCGCGCACCTCGATCGTGTGCATGACCCACAGCCTCGCGGCGGATTCTGAAGCCGTGCGCTGCGCGCAATCACAGCCTCATGCGTACCTGGGTGTGCTTGGCCCAAGCCATCGCACGCGGCGTGTGCTGGAGTGTGCCGGAGTGAACCCCGCGAGCCTGCGTTCGCCGGTCGGGCTCGACCTGGGTGCTGAAGGGCCGGCGGAGATCGCGCTCTCCATCTTGGCCGAGGTCGTCGCGTGTCGGCACGGGCGAACGGGTGGGTTCCTTTCGACGCGGCAAGGTCCGATCCACCCACCGACGACGCGAGAAGTTGCAGCCTTGCGAGAAGCCGAGCTGCGGAGACCACCATCTACCCCAACCGAATGACGGTGTCTTGGTGACTCAGTCTCCGGATGTTACGGGGCTCGTCCTAGCTGCTGGAGCGTCGCGGCGTTTGGGGCAACCCAAGCAGCTTGTCGTGTGGGAAGGCGAGTACCTGCTCGTGCGAACCGTGCGTGCCTTGCTTACCGCTGGATGCAGCAGAGTGCTCTGCGTGTTGGGCGCAAACGCAGATCCGATCCTGGATGCGGTGGCCCCAGAAGTGCCGGGCACCTGCGCGTTCGCAGAGCATTCCAACTGGCGCGCCGGTCCCGGCAGCACGCTTGGTTTCGGCGTCGGCGAGATCCGTAGTTGGATGGGGGAAACCGCAGGCGTGCTGGTCACGGTGTCTGACCTGCCGCGTGTCGACCTCGGCGACTACCGGCGGCTTTTGGATTCGTTTCGCAGTGCAGACAATCCGCGCGCGGTTGCCGCGGCGGAGTTTGCGCAAACGCTGGGTGTGCCCGCGTGCTTTGGTGATGCGTGGTTCGATGAACTGCAGACTCTTGAGCCGGAGCAAGGCGCGAAGCCGTTGTTGATGCGGCACTTAGACGATGTGTTGCGCGTACCGATGGATGGCGCACTCCACGATGTGGACTTGCCGAGCGATCTATAGGTCGCCGTGGGTTGGGCCAGTTTGAGGCCAGCGATCGCAATCGATGGCTCGAGTACAGACGAGAGCTTCGCTACAGCGCATGGGTCTAGCCAGGTTCGTGAACCGCTCCGGATCAAGCGGGTGGCGGGAAGTCGACGGATTGCGTTGCGCAGCGTGAACGTCGTTGCAGGTCGATCTAGACGGCCCCGCTGGCGAGGCCTACTTCATCGCGGTTGGGGTGATGTCGCCGCTGCCGCAAGCGGTGCCGGGACTCGTGGGCGATCTTTGGCTGCAGCTGCCTTCCGTCGCGACGTTCGGTGTGCTCGGGGCGATGGGCAGCACGTCGTTCAGCGCACCGTTCCCGAACGCACCGCAGATTGTTGGGCTGCAATTTGCGACTCAGGCGGTGACGGCTCTTGGTTTGGAGGATCTGCGGTTCTCCAACCCTGCAGTCTCGACGTTCCGGTTCTAGGTGTCCCGCGCGTCTCGGACGCGGTTCGTTCCTTTGGTTGGCGGCTGCAGATCAGCAACGCATGTTGATGGCGCAAAGCTGTTGTGGCGACGCTTGCTCGCAACCTCATCGACTGGGCAGTCTCTCCGCCGGTGGGTAGCACTCAGGTGGCTGACCCGGCCGCGTTGCCTGGTGAAATAGGCCGGTGAACTAGGCCGGCGAATTAGGTCCGACGCGCTCGCTGCATGGACCCACGATGCGTGCCATGGGGCGCGGACGGGTACTTCAGCTACTTCAGCGGCACTGCGCCGCGCATGACGAGCTCGATCTCACGGTGCACCTCGGGACTGATGTCCCGCTTCTTCTGCTCCATGATCGGCGTCATCCGGCGTTCCATCTCCGCGAGTCGACCTTTGAGGATCGAGTCGTACTTGCCACGTTCTTCCGTGGAGAGGTCGTCCAGGTCTTTCGTCAGCACCTTCAGCTCTTTCGTGATGCGATCGACCTGGGGCTTCGATGTCTTGGCGGTCTCCACATCCTCGATGCTGGCGAGGACGGTCATCATCTCCTCCATCTTCAAGCCCACGCGGGCGGCGAGCACGGAGCCGTTGGGGCCACCGCATGACGCGAAGAGGAGTGCCGTTAGAGCGAGAGCGATCGAGGCTTTCATCCCGACGCATCGTCGTCGGAGCTCGCGCGGCTGGAGGGGTCGTGCGGGCAATTGTGCCGAGGCGCTGACCGCCCCATCCCGCCGCGCCTCGAATCGAGACTCGGTGCGAGAGCGCGCCCTGCCTCAGGCGGGAGACTTGGCGTCCAGCACCGACTGGAACGCGTGGGGCTTGCGGCCCTTGGCTGCCTGCTTGTGCCAGGCGTAACCGGCGACCAGCGGGAACACGACCGTCGCTTCGCCAAAAACCATCTGCTCGTGGGTCATCGACACTTTGCCCCAGGAGCAGGCTTCCTTGAGGGTCGAGCCTGAAAGCGCACCGTCGCGTTCGTCGGCCACCGTGATTTGTACGGCGTACTTATGCATGCCGACGTTTTCGCCGAGTAGGTCGGCGGCCACAACGATGTCCTGCGCGAAGTTCTTGGGTACCCCGCCGCCGATCATCAGTAGGCCGGTCTCCTTGCACGCGAGCTTGAGCTTGGTCAGCTCGAGGAAGTCCTTCGCCGAGTCGTGGCTCATCGATGGTTTGCCAGCGAGGTTGCGCTCGTGCTGATGCATGACCATGCCAAAGCCCGCGGAACAGTCGCTGAACGCCGGGCAGAAGATCGGCACCGACTTGCGGTAGGCGGACAGCACGAAGCTGTCGCTCTTGGCACCCTTCTCGTCGAGGTAACGGCCCATTTCACGAACCACTTCGCGTGAGCTGTGGGGGCGAGGCTCGAGGCCGTCCATGATCTGCTTCGTGGTGTCGTCGCAGATGCGCAGTTCGTCTTCGTCGATGTAGGTGTCGTAGATCCGATCGATCGACTGCTCACGCAGCTTCTCGTCGTCGACGAACGGTGTGCCCATGTAGTGGTTGAAGCCCAAACCCTCAAAGAAGTCTTGGTCGACCACGTTGGCGCCGGTGGAGACCACGGCGTCCACCATGTCGGCTTCGATCAGCTCGACGAAAATCTGCTTCAGGCCTGCGCTGACCAGCGAACCGGCCAAGCACAGGATCACGCCGCAGTCTTCTTCCCGCAGCATCATCTCGTAGATCTGCGCTGCGCGGGCTGTGTTGCGGGCCTGGAAGGCCATCTTCGACATCCCGTCCACCAACGGGACGGGATCAAACGACTGCAGTGAAAGGTGTTCGACCTTCTGCTGGAGGAGGCTCTTGTTGCTCATGGCAGTCTCGACGGCGCTACTTAGGAGGAGAGATCAGTCGATGGTGAGTTCGCACTTCACGGTCAAGCCGATCTTGTGGATGCGGAAGTGAACCGATTCCGGGGCGTTCTCGCCACTGGGCAGTTCGAGTCCGAAGCCATTCACCGTCCTCTTGAGGTCGTCGCCGAGGTAGCTGGCGAGAATCCGCATGTCGACCATGTTTCCCGTGGGCGACTTCGGGCGTTGCAGTCCACCGTCTAGGACGCGGTCTGCGAAGTGCTTGAAGAGGGGGGTCGCGTCTTTCACGCCGCGGACCGACAGCTCGTGTTCGCCCACCTGCCCAAACATGGTTTGGCTGATCAGCTCGACGGGTTGTCCCGTGGGACGCAGCGACTCGGTGATGAGAGTCATGGAAGGGATGTCGCGGTGATCCAAGACCTTGCGGTCCGCGTGCATGGTGGTGCCCGCGGTGAGCTTCTCATCGATCATTTGTTTCGAGTGTTCTTCGTCGCGCAGCAGGGCGCGGTGAGCGTCCGTGTTTGCCAATCCGGAGAGCGTCACCATGGCGCCATGGTGTTCGCCGGCGAGCATGACGCCCGAGATTGTGCCGTCGTAGATCTTCGGCGTCTCCATGAGCTTGTCGGCCATGCGCTCACGGTCAGCATCGGTCTTGCCGCGCTTGGCCATGAAGTTTGCCAAGGGGCGCCAGAACACGGGCAGCGTGTCGTGGTTCATCGAGATGTTGAACTGCAGCGGCGATTGATCGCCGAGCGGCAGACTGATGAGGCCCTTGGCGTTCGGCGAAAGGAACTTCACCTTGCGGTAGAGACTCGTATTCGGCTGCGGAACGATGTCCATCCGCGCTTCGATTTGCTCGTCGTTTTGGCGAATCTCGATGAACGCGCCCGAGCACTGCGAGAGGGTTTCGCGCAGATCGGCCAGCACGGTGGTCGCTGCTTCCGGGGGGTAGTTCGACGCACCCATCATGCGTCCGAGCAAGGCGCCCGCGGCTTTTTGCATCTGCGTTACACGGGTGTCGAGCACCCGAGTCAGGTCTTGCGGGCGCAGGTGAACTTGCAGGGTCGAACCGCCAGGGATCGCAGCCATCATGGTGGCTTGGCTC
>CBESZZ010000274.1:0-5860 GCA_965534055.1 uncultured bacterium
GTTTGATGCCGCGCGAGGGACGAGCGCGGAGGGAGTCTGTGTTGGTGGCGGAGTTGGTGCGGAGGTCACGATGCGTCGAGCGCTCGGCCCGGGTGACTTCGAGATCCGGGCCACCGTGACGCTCAGTGGTCCGGAACGGAGTGCCGCATCGGTGCGAATGGGAGAGGGACACTTCGGACTCGAGGGAGCGACGGGCAAGCCCTTCGTTGAAGGCGGGATCTTCGGTGGGCTGCACCTGTTCAAAGAGAACTCGCCACCGCGCGATGAAGTCGTGGAACTGTTCTGCGTTCGCAGCAACGGCATTCTCATCTGCGGTTGGGGCGAAACCGTGGTGTTCCGGGGCGAGGTCGACGCTGAAGCCGTGCTGTGGCCCGTCGCGCTTCGACCCCATCGAGCTGAATTGGCGATCTCGGAGTTCACCGTGCAGGGTGCGCTGACGGCTGGCCCTGATCTGCCCGAGTTCTTGGTGCCAGGCTATTCCATTCCACTGGTGGATCTCGACGGACGCACCGAGCTGCAAACGGTCGTCGATCGAGAAGATGGTCAGTACTTGGGGCACCCAACTACCGTCTTGCTAGACGACGGCAAAACCATTCTTTGCGTGTATCCCAAGGGCCACGGCAAAGGGCCGATTGTGTTGAAGCGATCTGAGGACGGCGGCAAGACTTGGTCCAAGCGCCTGCCGACTCCGAAGTCCTGGGAGACAAGCTTGGAGACGCCAACCATTCATCGCGTGGAAGACGCGGACGGAACCCGGCGTTTGATCGTGTTCTCCGGGTTGTTCCCTGTGCGCATGGCCAGGTCCGAAGACGAGGGGCTGACGTGGTCAGAACTCGAACCGATCGGCGCAAAGGACGCGCCCTTCGGTGGGATCGTTGCGATGGGATGTGTGATTCCGCTGCACGACGCGCCGGGTCACTACGCCGCGTTCTTCCACGACGATGGCAGGTTCATTGATGGCTCGGGCCGGGCCTCACAGTTCTATGTCTACCAAACCGAGTCGAAAGACGGCGGACTGACATGGGGGCCCCCGCGCGTTGTTGCCCATCACCCGCTGGCGCACTTGTGCGAGCCCGGCTGTGTGCGCAGCCCGGACGGCAAACGGTTGGCCCTACTGCTGCGAGAGAACAGCCGGCGGTTCAACAGCTTTGTCATGTTCTCCGACGACGAAGCGGCGACCTGGTCCAAGCCAAGGCAGCTTCCTGCAGCGCTAACCGGGGACCGACATACCGCGAGTTACTTAGAGGATGGGCGACTCTTCATGACCTTTCGAGACACCACGCGCAGCAGCACGACAAAAGGTGACTGGGTCGCGTGGATCGGATCTTGGAGCGACATCGTCACCGGTGACGAGGGCTCTTATCGGATTCGATTGAAAGACAACAAGCATCGCTGGGACTGCGCCTATCCGGGCCTGGTGCGGCTGCCTGATGGGAACCTCGTCACAACGACCTACGGGCACTGGGATGCGGACAAGCAGCCGTACATCCTTAGCGTGAGATTCGATGTGGGGCTCGCAGACGCGATGTTTGAAACATTGCGATGAGTCGACCCGCCCGCACATTGCGGGCTCGAACTCGTAATGTGGTGCACAGAGGAAGAATCGCCTCTGTCTCTGCGGCCGTCCCGAAACCTCAACGCTCCGTGAGTTCATGCGCTACATCCATCCACCCGTTGCCTTCGCTCCATTGGTTAGCTCGAGATCGCTCATTTCGTGCGCACGCCTGCTCTCCCTGAGTTTGTGCGTGCTTGGCCTGGCTCGTTCGGGTGTCAGCCAAGCACAGGACCCACTCGACTCATCCAAGGTGCTCAACCTGACGACGTTCGCGTCGTTCTCACCGCTGCCGTCCTCGGGTGCCTTGGACTTGGAGCATGCCAAGGATGGAACGGGCAGAGTGTTCGTGAGTACGAACGAAGGGAAGGTTCTCGCGTACTCGTCCACTGGCGTGGCGCTCGGTGTCTTCCTCGATCTCGCAGCACCCGGTGTGGTCCCCGACTTCGACTCGATGCTGCAGTATTCCATCGATGGGCTGTCGTGCATCGCTTTCCATCCCGACTACGCAAGACCAGGAACTGGCGGTGAAGGCAAGTTCTACACCACCTATCAAAGCAACGTGCCCGGGCTTCGGGTGCCTGACTACAGCGGCGCCGGACTTCCCACGAGACCTGGAATCGTGCTAGCCCAATACGCGATCACCGAATGGACGGTGGATCCCAGCAACCTAGCCCGCATCGATCCCAATTCACGGCGCGAGGTGATCCGGTTCGAGTCGAGTGGCCCGAAGACGGTTGTGCATTCCGTGGGTGGACTCAGCTTCGATCCGTTCGCCCAGCCCGGGGATGCGGACTACGGCAACCTCTACATTCCCATGGGCGACATGAACGACACGTCGACGGTCCCCAACTGGCAGCACGTGCAGGACCGAGACAATCCATTCGGCAAGATTCTGCGGATCAACCCGCTGGCCAATGGTGCCGCCCCCTACTCAGTACCTGCGAGCAATCCCTTTGCGGATGGCGGATCGGTCTTGGATCCAGACGGCAACACCGAGGAGATCTACGCGTGGGGTTTTCGCAACCCGCATACGATGAGCTTCGCCCAGGATCGAAACGGCATCAGTCGATTGATTGTTTTCGACATCGGCGCGGCCGACTACGAGGAGATCAACGTGGTCGATCGTGGTGATAACCATGGTTGGACTCGCTTCGACGGAGCTGTGCCGGGGAACCCAGCCACGGCCCTTAACATGGCTGCTGGAGCAATTCTGGAGTTTCCGGCCGCGGTCTATGACCACACGATTCCGAACCTTCCGGGCACCCCGCCAGTCGCCGGACTTGCCGCGATTACAGGCGGCTTTGTTGTGTCGGATCCCAACGATCCAACCTTTGAAAACGAATTGATCTTTGGCGACCTGCCACGCGGCACGTTCTTTCATGTGGACTTTGACGAGCTGCTCGCTGCAGATGGAGCTGACCAGCAGGCTCGCACCTTTGTGATGAGTGTCAGTGTCGATGGCGGTGTACCTGGTCGATGGACCACCGGGCGTGGGGACGCGCGTTTCGGTGTGGACGAGATTGGTCGTCTGTTCGTGGTGAGCCGATCGATCAACACTGTGTTCTTGACGGACTTCGTTGTGGGCTCGGGAACGTCTTGCGGCCAGGCCTACTTCCAGCCTTACGGCGTTGGTTGCGCCGGTGCCGGAGGGCTGACTCCTCTACTTACCGGCAGCGGATGTCCGAATCCGGGTGCGACGGTTCAGTTCGAACTGACCAGTGGTCTCGGCAACACGTTCGGCGCCCTCTACTTCGGGCTCGGCGACACAGTTCTTCCGATCAACCTGCGCTGCAACGCGCAGATCGTGCCGTTGTTGGGACTGTTCGGTACGTTCACGACGAGCGGGAGCGGATCGGGCAACGGAGCCTTCACCGGCTCGCTAACGATTCCCGCCGGATTCCCGACGCCCGACGATTTCTACCTGCAGGCCTTTCTCTTGGACTCGACGGGCGCCGGCGGTTTCGCCGCAACCAATCCGCTGCGGATGCACATCGATCTGTAGATCGGATTCGTGGCCGGGGGGCTGACGCCCGATCTACTGAGTCTGGCTGGACCGCAACGACAGCCGACCTTTCGCCAAGCAGATGAGCAACAGATTCAGATCGGCAGGAGTCACTCCTGGCACGCGCGACGCTTCGCTCACGGTGAGCGGTTGCCTTTGGGTTAGGTGATCCTTGGCTTCGTTAGAAAGCCCAGAGATCGCGGAGTAGTCCACGTTTGCGGGGATGCGTTTGCTCTCCATGCGCTGCATCCGATCGACTTCGAGCTGTTGCCTGCGGACGTAGCCTTCGTACTTCACCTCGGCTTCAACCTCGCTGGCTTCGTGTGGCACGAGTTGGAGTGCGGCCAGTTCGGCATGTTCGGCGCACAACCCGTTCCAAGTCGACTCGGGTCGGCGCAACGTCTCGCGAAGCGTCTTGCCCGTTCGGAGCCGCAAGCTGTCCAACGTCGCAATGGCCGCTTCGATTCGCTGCTCTTTTCGATGCACGGCATCCCCACGGTCGGCGTCCAGCAAGCCGAGCTGCACGGCGTGCGGTGTCAGTCGTCGGTCCGCGTTGTCGCTGCGCAGAAGCAGCCGGAACTCGGCGCGACTGGTGAACATCCGGTAGGGCTCTTCCGGATTGACGCGGCATAGGTCGTCGATCATCACGCCCAGGTAGCTGGACGCGCGGTCGAGCACGAATGCATCTTCGCCACGGGCGAAGCGCACCGCGTTGATTCCCGCCATGAGGCCTTGGCCCGCCGCTTCTTCGTAGCCGCTGGTGCCGTTGATTTGGCCGGCAGCGAACAGTCCCGCGACGCCACCCACCTGCAGGTCGGCGCGGATCTGGTCCGTGGCCAGGTGGTCGTATTCGACGGCGTAGCCAGGCTGCAGCACCGTGACTTCTTCCAGCCCTCGGATGGTACGAAGGAACTTGTGCTGCACTTCGATCGGCAGACTCGTGGAGATGCCGTTGGGATAGACATCGCGGGTGTCACGACCTTCGGGCTCCAAGAAGATGAGGTGCGAGTCCTTGTCGGCGAACCGCACAACCTTGTCTTCAACGCTTGGGCAGTAGCGCGGTCCGGAACCCTGAATTCGGCCGGTGACCATCGGCGAGTGATGCGCGTTGTCCCGGATGATTGCGTGGGTGCGTGCGTTGGTGTGCGTGGTGAAGCAAGACACTTGTTCCAGCTCCAAGCGCTCTGTGCGAAATGAAAACGGCTGCGGTTTTGCATCGCCTGGCTGCTCCACCAGACCAGACCAATCGATGGAGTCTCGATCCAGGCGCGGTGGCGTGCCCGTCTTGTGACGCCCCAGCCGAAGATCGAGTCGACTCAAGGCCCGGCTGAGTGCGGTGGCTCCGGCTTCGCCGTAGCGGCCACCTTCCCGCTCCCAGGTTCCGGCGAACAACTTCCCGCCCAAGAACGTCCCGGTCGTCAACACCACGGCGGGCGCGTGGATCGAACTTCCATCGGCCAAGCGCACGCCGTCGATGGCTCGCGCGCCATGGCTCTTGGTCCGAGTGACCAAGTCCACGGCTTCGGCTTCGATGATCTCCAAGCCTGGTTGCGCGAGCACGCGCCGCACCATCGCCCGGTTGTACTCCTTCCGATCGCACTGGGCCCGAGGCGAACGCACCGCTGGTCCCTTGCGGGTGTTGAGCATGCGGAACTGGATCCCGGCCTCATCGGTGCACAGCCCCATCTCCCCGCCCAGTGCATCGACTTCGCGCACCAGCTGTCCCTTGGCCAAGCCGCCGATGGCGGGATTGCAGGACATGCGTCCGAAAGCTGTCGCATCCATCACCACGACGGCAGTAGCGGCCCCTATCCGGGTGGCCGCCAACGCCGCTTCCACGCCTGCGTGTCCACCGCCAACCACGACGACATCGAAGTCGCGGGCGGATTGGTTCGGGGCGGCCTTGCTGCGCGGAGTGGTCATCGGGGCGGGGAGCGTAGCGAGGACCCGGCGTGACTGCAGGGTCTCGCTCGAACCCTTCCACTGCGGCGATCGACTGCACTGCCGCAGGTGTGACGGCCGATGAGCCCTGTATGTGGACCTACGTGCTGCGTCATCACGCCCGCCTCGCCGTGATCTACCGCTACAGCGGAGACGGTTCTGGGCTTCGGTCAGCGATCAGGGAAGGCGTCGGCCCGGTGCGGCCGATTCTCGATCCAGAGGCCATGAACCTCCCCCACCCGCCGCGTTGAGCAGCCGATGTGGCCCGTCTCGGAGCCGCGCGAACGCTCCGTCGGGACGGTCTCGGCCCCGAAGCGAAGCTCGAGGCCGGTTGTGAATGCCGTGAACTGGCTCGCGCCTGC
>CBESZZ010000275.1:0-5851 GCA_965534055.1 uncultured bacterium
CCACGGGGATCGGTCCGTTGATGCCGCCGGCGTCATCAGCCAGGCGACCTGGGGTGGGACATTTGTGCTCACGCATGCGGTTGGCGTCGTGCACGCGGTGCTTCTGTTTGGACTCCCCGCGCTGTTCCCTGGCGACTATGGCGTGTTCGCCGACCTGTTTGGGATGGCCACGGCGAAGGAAGCAGAGGTCATGCATATGGGCGGCGTCGGCACGATGCCGCTGATGACGTGGCAGGAATGGATCGTGCCGTTGTCACCGATCGCGGTGACCTGGCTTGTCGCGTGGGTCCTGCCTCTCGACCGGAGCCTCGTGACCCGTGCGATGCGTGCACCCAGGCTCGAAGCGGTAGCGCTCGTCGTTGGACTATTGCCACTCCTGTATCTGAGCGGTCGACAGCTCGTGCTGAAGCCCGAGCAGGGCGCGTACCTTTTGCCCGGCCTGTTCTTGGCTGCGCGCGTAACCGCGACGGTCTTGCCCGCTCGAGTCTTGTGGTTCTTGGTGCTCGCTTCGATCGTAGTTTCGGGGCTCAGGCTGCACGCGTTCGAAGATCGTGAGGCCCTGGCCACTTGGAGCACGCGGGCTTCGAAGATGGCGGACGGCAGCAAGCCGTTCTTCGTCTTGGCCAGCAACCGTGAGATCGGCATGGCGTTCGCCGCGAACCACGACTTCGTATCCTCGCGCAAGGTGGCGGACACACTGCCTGAACATCTGACACCGATGCACCTGCACCAGATCACCCTGTTCTTGGATCCGCGACTGACCGCCGGCGAACGGGTCCTGCTGACCGAGGACAGCTACGACTTCCTGGCGCTCCGCCGCACGGAGGACGGTCCGGGTTCCCGCGGGAGCACGGTGGGCCCAGAAGTGCTCGAGTTCATTGAACAGACCTACAGCCTGACGGAGGCAACCCTCGACGGGGAGCGCTTCTACCGTCTCGAACGCCGCAATTGAGCCCTCGTCCGAACCGAGAGCTCTGGGCGGTCGATTCTGATCGCGGGGAAACGAACGTCGCTATACTCCCCGGAATGCGTCTACCTGGCACCTGTCTGTCGCTGGCCCTCGCCACTCTCCTCTGCAGCTGCGCGATCCGGCGTGAGTACCAAGAAGTCACTTCGCCACCCATGAGGTTTGGCCGGTGTTGGGAAGCGTTCGCCAAAGTTGCTGTGACGGGCAACCTGCCGGCCGCCGGGCCACTCCATGACCGTGGCCTTGGCACGTACCAGTCCAAGTGGCGTACGCGCTACTTCGGTCTGGGGCATCCCGGGCGCTACCGACTGCAGGCCGAGTTCGAGGAGGCCCCGGACCGCGAGGGAGCCTGGCTCATCCGGTTCTTCGTCGAGCAGCAGCAGGTCGACGACCTGACCAAGTCGCTCCGGCCTGAAGAAGACGACTGGGAGGACTTCGGCCAGGACAAGATGTCGGAGCGAATTCTTCGCGCCCGCCTGCTTGGAGTCTTCGATCTCCCCAGTGATCACCGCATCGAGGCGGTGGATTTCCCGCGCGACGAGTAATTCGGGCGGGGTCAGCTGCCACCGCGCCTGAGCCGCGACCGGCCGCGCCGCACCCTGTGGTTTTCCGCGACGATGCCGGAGTCGACCGGGGTCGGCCGGGAACATTTTGCCGTTCCCGCGCCCAGTGGCCCGTGCTGGTGTGGCTGTCGGCATTTCCTGTTGGCTGGCGCCTCGCCGCCGCGGGGATACCGTCCCAGCCCGCAGGTGGTGGTCTCAGGCCGGTTCTGCTTTGCTCTTCTACCCCCTTGCGTCGATGAAGGGGGCTTCGCGGCATCGCCTTCGCTCGTGATTTCGTTCCCCTCCGGCTCGTCGGCACCGCCCGCCTCCGCCCCCGCCAATTCTCCCCGATGACGTCGACTGCGACTGGCCCCGTCCAGCACTACTCCGCTGAAGATGCCCCCAGGGGCTACTTCGCCCACGTCGGCAAGATTGTGGGGTTCCCGCGCACTCTGATCGAGAACCGCTGGCTGATTCAGAACTTCTTCCGCCGCGAGCTGCTCGGTCGGTTCAGGGGTTCCGCGCTCGGCATGTTCTGGGTACTGGTCCAGCCGATCTTCCTGTTCATCGTCTACTACCTGGTCTTCGGGTTGCTGTTTGGCAACTGGAAGGCTGGTCAGGCGCCGGATCCGAACTTCGCGCTCTACCTGTTCTCAGGGATCCTGTTCTTCAACGTTGTGATGGAAGGCACCACCCGGAGCCTCGGCGTGGTGTTGGAGAACGCCAACCTGGTGAAGAAGGTCGCGTTCCCAAGCGAAGTGCTGCCTGTGCACTGCGTATTGACCGCGCAGGTTGTGTATCTGGTGGGCGTAGTGATTTGCCTGGTGGCAGGGATGGCGTTTGGCGTCCTTCAGCCCGGCATCGCGTTGCTTGGGCTGCCGCTCGTGCTGCTGGTGCAGTTCGTGCTGGTTTTGGGCATCGGCTTCACTCTTGCTACGTTCCAGGTGTTTGCCCGCGACACGAACCACCTTTGGGGCATCGTCAGCATGGCCTGGCTGTTCCTCTCCCCCGTGTTCTGGTTCCCACACTTCCTCGAAGCGAAGTTTGAGGGGTTCACCAGGATCTTGGAGATCATCAATCCAGTGCACGCACTCATGCAGGCGCAGCGCATCGCGCTGGGTGCGGTGAACGTGCAGACGGATGGAGTTGTGGATGATCCAACCACGACCATGCGCGAAGGCTATGTCGACTTTGGTGAGTTCTGGCCTCAACTCGGCATCGGTGCCTGCTGGGCCACTCTTTGCATCCTGCTGGGCTACGGAATCTTCGTGAGCCGCAAGCACAAGTTCGCGGACCAGGTGTAATCCCGATGACGCCACCCAACATCGAGGTTCGCAACCTGTCGAAGATCTACCGGATCTACGGCAACCCATACCACCGCTTGCTCGAGTCTCTACCTTGGGTGCACGAACCCAAGCATCAGCAGGTCGCTGCGCTGAAGGACATCGAGTTCTCCGTCGCCCCTGGTGAGTGCATGGGCTTAATCGGCTCCAACGGTGCCGGCAAGTCGACGCTGCTGAAGATCCTGTCGGGCACGACCACGCCCACGACCGGCAGCTACACGACTCGCGGTCGCGTTGCGAGCCTGCTTGAGCTCGGTGCGGGCTTCCACCAGGACTTCACGGGTCGCGAGAACATCTACATGAACGCGGCGATGATGGGCTTCTCCAGGAAGGAAGCGCGCCGCAAGTTCGACGAAATTCTCGAGTTCTCCGAGCTGCACGACTTCATCGACGCGCCGATTCGTACCTACTCCTCCGGCATGATTTGTCGGCTCGGATTCAGCGTTGCCGTTGCCGTGGAACCCGACGTCTTGATCATCGATGAGATCCTTGCCGTTGGAGACATGAACTTCCAACGCAAGTGCATCGACCGCATCTGGGACTACAAGGCGCGCGGCAAGACGCTGTTCTTCTGCTCGCACTCGCTCTACGACGTCCGGCAGATCTGTGACCGAGCGATTTGGCTGCGCAAGGGCAAGATGGAGCTGATGGACGATGCGGTCCTGGTGACCAACGACTACGCCAGTTTCGAGAACACTTCAGACGAAACCCGCGACCCCATGCCTTGGGATGATCAACCCAAGGACGACACGGCAGATCATCCGCGGGTGGTGCAGGCCGTGCTGTTTGATCCGAAGACGGGCGAAGAGCGCTCCGAGTTCTCCCCTCGTGAGCCGGTGGGTTTGCGTGCACACATCCGCAACCCCTTGTCACAGAAGCTGGTGATGGTGGTGGGGTTCATGCGCAAGGACGGCACGTGTGCGTTTGCTCCGGGCACACACCTTGACGGTCAACAGGCCTTCGAATTCAAGGAAGGACACGTCAGCCTGATCATCGACGACATTCGACTGCTGTCGGGTGAGTTCAGCGTGCCGGTGTGGTTGATGGACGAGAAAGGCGTGCACCGATTCCACGAGCTGCCTGCCACGAAGAACCTCTTGATCAAGAACCGCACCAAAGAGCTCGGCCTGTTCATTCAGGATCGACGTTGGACCTTCGAGCCCACCCGCGACACGACTCCCGCGGACGCAGGCCAGTCATGACCTCGGTCCCCGTGGCAGAATCGTCCGCGGTTCGACCCGGTGAGTCGGACTACGACATCGCGTTCCTGTTCGTGAACTACAACACGTTCCGCGAACTCGACGGTGCGATTCGGTCCCTGGTCGAGCATCCACCTCGCTGGCAAGATGGTCGCGAGATGCGCTACGAGATCGTCGCGGTCGACAATGCGTCGCCGATTGCCGATCCGCACTTCATCGAACAGGTGAAGCTGGCGCTTGCTGAGCTCCCCGAAGGCTGCCGCGGTGAGTTGGTGATGCATGACGAGAACTCCGGGTACTCGAAGGGCATGAATCTCGCCCTCGACCGGACCAGCGCGCCCTGGGTCGTGTTCAGCAATCCGGACATTCTGTACGTCGAGGGCTGCATCTCGAAGCTGGTTGCGGCGATGGAGAACAACCCTGAGATCGGCTGCGCCGTGCCGAAGGGCTTCTTCGATCCGATGTTTGAAGGGCGACTGCCGCCCAACACGTTGCCCACGATCAAAGACGTGTTCTTCACCTTCTGTGGCGACTTCGCGCGCTGGATCAGCCGCGGCCACAGCATGCGGATCAGCAAGTCTTCGCGCGACATTTGGCTCGCCACCGAACTGATGCACCTCGACATGATGTCGGGTTGTCTGTTCGTGATGCGGCGGTCGTACTACGAAGAGCTTGGAAGGTTGGATGAGCGGTTCCCGCTCTACTACGAAGATGCGGATCTGTCCGTGCGGATCAACGCGTCAGGCAAGAAGCTGACGCAGGTTGCCGACGCGCACATCGTGCACCTCTACAACCGGTCTGGACAAACAGACATGACCACGACTCTCGCGCGTCATGACGTCAGTCGACGGCTCTACTACCGCAAGCAGTACGGTCGCCTTGGGTTGTTCTTCCTCGACAGCACAAGCTGGCTGCGGCGGAGCTGGCTGGGCAAGAAACTCGCCAAGCACGCACCGCACGGGAAACATCAGGACCTCGGCTCGACCATCGAAGCTCCGGTGCTGCGTTTCGGTCGCCAGGTCGACCGGTTCATGCTGCAGATTTCGCTGGATGCGCGGTTCTACTTGTCGGGCGGGCTGTTCGGTTCCGGGGAGTCGTGGACGCCACATCCGGACATGTATGCGAACTTCACACCCCTGCCCTACCACTATCGAGCGTTCGCCTTGGGCGCTGATGGTGCGTTGGAATTGTTGGGGCAGTGGACGCACGTTCGCGTGATGCCTAGCCCCGACGCTTCGCTCGAGTCGGCGGACGAACAGTCCGGATCGATTCCCGCAGATCTTGAGCACGCCGCCGATGGGCGCGGATGACAAGAAGGATCAGCCGACCCGGGCCGAGGCTCGGGTTCGGGCGCTCGCGGCACCGGAACCGATCCTGTCGGTCGTTGTCTTGTCGTGGAACACCGCCGAGTTAACGCTGGCCTGTCTCGGAGCGCTCGTCGCAGACGCGCCGGAACACGCAAGGGAAGTCATCGTCGTCGACAACGGCAGCCACGACGACTCGGTGGCACAGATTGCCCGGGAATATCCGGAAGTGCAGCTCATCTGCAACGCGGAGAACAGGCTCTACGCCGCGGGCAACAACCAAGGTGCTGCGGTCGCGCGGGGCGAGTTCCTGTGCACGCTGAACTCGGATACCGAGACCAGACCCGGAACGCTGGATCGCTTGGTGAACTTTCTGCGGGAGAACCCAGACTACGGTGCGGTCGCGCCGAAACTTGTGCATCCGGATGGCTCGGTGCAGCCTGCCTGCCAGCGCTTTCCGGGATACTGGTCGGCGCTGTGTTTTGATTCTTGGTTC
>CBESZZ010000276.1:0-5839 GCA_965534055.1 uncultured bacterium
GAAGCCTGATTGCGCATCGGCGCAACGTGATCTTCCGGCGCACTCTTTCTCGCGGATCGCGCGCAGAAGCAGTCTGGAAACGGGATGGGCCGACGGGATGTCGCCGTAACCCGCCGGATGCGCGCCAAGGTTCCGTCGGCTGGCCGACGTAGTTGAGTTGCGATGGATCTGAAGTCCCCATCCCGTCGCCTGGTTGTGTGTGAATCGCACGAAGCACCCCGTCGGATCGGGCCGGCACCTTGTTTGCTTCAACGGGAGGGTGCGCGGAATGTCGAGAGCCCCCCGCGTGTCCCAGACCGCGCAGTCTGCTCTCGGGCATTGGCTGCGCGTCCTACCGAGCCGCTGTCGTCTGCTACCTCTGCTTGTCGCCGTGAGCCACGCGGTGCACATCTACTCTCACACGCTCCAAGTTTCGCCCTTCATGCCCAACGGGACATCGTCTGTTGCACTGGCTCTCTCAGCAGAGTTGGAAGGCGTCAACGCTCGGCCAGCCACCGGCTCGCCGTGGGCGTTTCGCATGTTCCTTGGCCGTTCGCTGTTGCCGTGGATGGCACTCCTGCTGATCGGCGGGACCGTTTGGTTTGGCCCGTACGTCGGGCTGGTGTTGACGGTGATTTGGTGGCGGTGCGTGACGAGGTTCGCATGAGTAGTCAACCCGTTGCGACCGTGCAGTCCCGGCGTGGGCGCATCCTGACCCGACCAGAAGACATTCATTGCGTCGTCTTTCACCTGGTCAGCGTGGCCGCCTACGCCGCCGCGTTTTGGATCTGGTGTCATCCCGAGATTGCGGGCCTCGACACGTGGTACGCGAAGGCGACCTTCGTGGCTTCGGCGGCGTTCCTGCTCGGATGGATCAGTGGCGTGGATGTTGGCGTGAACTTCCACAACCACGCGCACAGGCGGGTCTTTAGATCCCGGGCGCTCAGTCGATGGTTCGGTCGATTCTGGACGTTCACCGGTGGGTGGCCGGCTTGGTATTGGCGCTACGCGCATGTGACCGTGCACCACGCCAACCTGCTGCATGACCGTGACTGGACGCTTCCCAATCGCCGTGCGGATGGTTCGTTTGAGAGCATGTACCGGTACGTGTTCCTGCACTGGCCTTGGCGGTACGTCGTGCACCTCGCGCGAGACTTCACCAACGGCAAAGCTGGGCCGAACACGGGGCGTCGAGCGCTAAAAGAACTCTCGATCTTCGTGGCACTGTGGTCGATCCCTTGGTGGATCGATCCGTGGATGGCTGTGTGGCTTTGGGTCTTGCCCCAGTGGATTGCCAACGGCGTGATCATGGGGTCGGGGATGTATGTCCAGCACGTGGACTGCACGGCGAAGACCGAGCGTCAGCCGCTGCGGCACTCCAACGGGTTTCACTCGCAGTTCTTCAATCTGATGATGTTCAACATTGGGTACCACGTGGAGCATCACGATCACCCTGGGGTGCACTGGGCGGATTTGCCGGAGTTCCACCGTGAGCAGCAAGCGGAGGACCGAGCCGCGATGCACTACGTGCCCTATGGGTACTACGGGGCTGCGCACCGGTTCGCGCGGTTCAAGCCGTTTACAGAGTGTGTCTCGGAGTTCCGCAACGACGGCGTGATCTGGCACCCCGATGAGCGTCGCTTGGCGCCGGCGCCGGCGAAGGCTGCTGCGGTCGAACCGGCGGATCCGCCCTCAGAGCAGAGCTCGCGGACTGCTTGACTACGGCGAGTGCGTTGGGCTCGACGCAGCGCGGAGCAGGCGGTCTCGGATGGCCAGCCAGGCGTCGTCTGTTGGGACGGTAACCACGCCGATCAACCCGTCGGGTGCCAGTGCAGAGTCCAGGTGATGCAGCGCGTGGAAGAGGCCAGCCGCGTAGCCGCTCGCGTGGTTGGGCAGTGCGGCGTGGGGGAGTGAATCCAGCAAGCTGCGATGCTCCAACTCGCTGCTTTCACGGAGAATCAACCCAAACGGGCGCTTGCTCGCTTGCGTGTTGCGTGCCCACAGCGTGACTTCGTCGGGAGCGATCAGCTGTAGCTCTGCCCGTGGCGCGTAGTGCGTCAGAGCCTGACCCGGAGCAACCTGCGGGTGGTTGGGCTGATCGGCTTGCTGCTGATCCGGTAGCTGGAACTCCGTGACGTCTGCGCACACAGCGCGCAGCGCTGCCGCATTGATGGAGCCAGGTCGCAAGATCTTGGGGTGCTCGCCGGTCGTGTCGACGACGGTCGACTCAATGCCGTACGCGCACGGACCGCCGTCGAGCACCATGTCGATGCGGCCGGCGAGGTGTTCCTGGACGTGCTGCGCGGTGACCGGCGAGAGTCGGCCGGCGGGGTTCGCGCTGGGAGCCGCGATAGGAAACGGTGCAGCCTTCAGAAGTGCTTGGGCAAGCGGGTGGGCGGGGCAGCGCACGGCCACTGTGTCTCGTCCGGTGGCCAAGGCATCCGGCAGATGTCTCGCGCGTTGAACGACCAAGGTGAGTGGCCCGGGCCAGAACGCTGCGGCTAGAGCAGACGCCGATTTTGGCCAGTGTGATGCGCAGGCTTCAGCGTCAGCGGAAGACGCGCAGTGCACAATCAGCGGGTTGCCGGTGGGGCGGTTTTTTGCCGCGTAGATCGCTGCGATTGCCTGTCCGTCGTCCGCACGTGCACCCAGGCCGTAGACCGTTTCGGTAGGGAAGGCGACCAGACCGGCTGCCGTGAGAATCTCAACGGCTCGTGCTAGGTCAGGAGGCTTGGGGTCGGTCACGAGGACCGTGTTCTTGATCACGGACCGCCGCCGAACAGTCCGCCGCCACCGCCGCCGCCGCCGCGCAGGAACTCACCGAGGTTGAACCCGTTTCCGTTGCCGCCAGGGAAGCCCCCTCCAGGAGGACCGCCATTGCCGCCGCCGCCACGGCCGCCGCCATCACCACCACGCCCGCCGCCACCACGGTCGCCGCCGGATCCAGGTGGGCCGCCGCGGTTGATGTTGCCACCGTCGCCGATGCCGGGAAGGCCGCCGCCTTCGCCACCTTCACCGCCAGGGCCACCGGGTCCACCAGGGCCGCCTGGTCCGCCGACACCACCTGCGTCTCCGGCTTCCGGAGGACCAGGGAGCACCGGCACGCGGGCCGTGCCAGGCTTCAGGATCTCGCTGTAGCGGCGATCGAACACGATGTGCCGAAGGAAGCGTTGCGTGCCCTCTTCGAGGCCGTCGACCTCCACCTTGGACACGCGGTTGGCGCTGATGTGCTTCGATTCGACGATGCACTCGATTTGGATGCGGCGGGGGAGCTCGTCGTCTTGGCTCGAGTCCCACTCGTAAAGCTCTTCGGCTTCTGCTCCGAGCGTCGCAAAGTAAGTGACGCGGAAGCTCTTGATGCGGTCGTTGACCAGCTGAAACTCACCGCCGGCGGTGATGTCGTCGTCGACCATCGGGTCTTCGCGGCGCCAGAGTTCGAGCAGGTCGTCGTAGCGCTGGTTGGGACGCAGCCAGTAACCGACTTCGCAGATCGATGGGTGGTAGGGCCGGCCGTCAGGGCCTTGCACGAAGTTCACCGCGTCCGTGGACGTGATGAAGTTCATCCGGCTCGACTGCGTGTTGCCCACACCGATGCTCGAGCCCTGGAAGACGAGGTTCTTGCCGACGTTGTAGGTCCACAGGCCGCGTAGATCGCCTTCGATGAGGTTAAGGATCCTGGTGCCTGCGTCCGCAGACTCAGACAGGTTCTTCACCAGCACGCGCGACTCGAGGTTGACGTTGAATGACACGAGGACCGTGCCCATCACCATGGCGGTGATCCCCATCGCCATCAGCAGTTCGATGAGGGTGAAGCCGCTCTGTTTGGTTTTGGCCATCGCGGAAACACGCTTGGATTGATGGGTCATAGTCCGCCTCCGAGGGGGCTGCCGCCGCCGCCCGAGCTATCGCCCTGAACGCGCGCCAAGCTCTCCGCCTGCTCGGGTGTCCATCCGCGGATGGCGAGTGTCGAGACTTTGGCTTTGAGCATGAAATGATCTTCGCCCTCTTGGTCGAGTCGGGTCTTGGGGAAATACACGACGACCGCGACATCCTCGAACTCGTCTTCGGACGGGATGGTGTCTTCAAGCAAGCGCTGGCGCTCCTCGAAGAGGTGGTCTTCATACTCGTACTGGTCCATTCCCAGGTTGTCGGCACGGCGCTGGCGATCGCGCTCGCGCTGCCATTCCATCCGATCGCCACCGTCACCTTGATCACCGCCGTCGGCCTCCGCGATCGAGCCTTCGATGCTGCCGATCTCGGCTTCACCGACGACCATCTGCACAAAGAAGCCGTCTCGGCCTTCGATGGGCTCTCGGGTGCCTGAATCCGGCGGAAGTTCGCGGGCGCCAGCGCGCAGCTCTGAGAGCTTCTCTTCGGCGATTTCGCGAGCGACGCGCCAGTTGCGGCCTTCGACCGCGTCGGCCAGCGCGCTCGATCGGACGCCGATGAACCCCAGCGACACCATTGCCAAGATCGCCATCGCGATCAGCGCTTCGAGCAGGGTGAAGCCGGACTCTGTTTGGGAACAAACCATCAGAACATGAACTCCCCGACGGGCTCCAAGGGTTGGATCTTGCCCTCGACGCTGGTGGCGATCTCAGTGGAGCCGGTCAAGCCGTAGAGCTTGAGGGTCCACACGTAGCGAGGGTCGGACTTCAACTGGAAAAACATTGCCTGATCGGCGGTGACGCCGTCTTGATCGAACACGATCGCGTAGATGCCTTGCTCCACGAGACGGTCTTTTGCTAACCCTGCGGACAGCGCGTCGACGTCGTCGGGGAACGCGTTCCAGGTGAGCGAGTTGATCGCGCTCTCATCTGGGATGGGTTGGTCACTCGCGGTGCGCTCTTCCATTGGCAGCACGTAGCGCCAACGTTCGCCATCCAAGTCGATCTGCAGTTCGTAGCGCTTGCTGCGGAGCCGCGCTTCTGTGCGGAGGAAGCCGATGCGCGCTTCCAGTTGCTTCGTCGCAGAGTCCAGCGAGAGCCGGGGGACAAGCGCCCCCAAGTTGGCACTCACGATGCGCAGGATCAGCGCGAGAATCGCGACGACCACCATGAGTTCGATGAGCGTGAAGCCCGCAGCCTGAACCAGGGTGCGGGGTGGCTGAGTCGAAGCTCGATTGGCTTGCAGCAAGGAGTGGATTGGTTGATGTGTCCCGGTCGTGGGACGGGGGGCTAGTTGTCTTCTTGGCCGGCCGCGGTGGTGAGGTCGTCTTCGGTGTCCGCCTCGCCGTCGGGACCCCAGCTGATGACTTCGAACTCGTTGCGGTACTCACCTTCGCGGATTTCGTAGTCGTTGCCCCACGGATCGACGGCATCGCCCTTGAGCCAGATCTTGTCCGTGCTGTCGCGCTCGGAAAGTTCCTGCACGGTGGGGATTTGGGAGGTGGTGTTGACGGTCATGTACATCTCGGCGGCCTCTTGGACGCCGCGCATGTCCGTCTGCGCCTTCTTGATCTCCGCGACACCACGGGCGCCGAGCACGTTGGTGCCGACGATGGTGGCCAGGAGACCGAGAATCACGACCACGACCATGATCTCGACGAGGGTGAAGCCCGCGTCTGAGCGGGCGGAAACGGGAAGAATCTGCGTGCGGGATTTCATGACAGGTTGTGTTGAACGGTACTCGGTTGTTTGGTGACCGGTGGAGGAAGAGTTTAGCACTGTGGACCGCACCTCATGGCAGGATCCTCTCTGACCGCAAGGCCCAACCTCAACCGGATTCGCCCTTGTTGTGGCCGATCGGAGCGATTGGCTGTCTCAGCGGGCAATGTGCCGATTTGAGACAGGCCCACCGGGACGGGGGTCTGACGGCGGGGAGGGGGCGATTCTTCCCGCTCGTTCTCCGGAGCCAGCGG
>CBESZZ010000277.1:0-5831 GCA_965534055.1 uncultured bacterium
GGTCATCTCCCGCCAGGTGCGCACCGGCGTCGGTCCAACCATTGCAGGCAACGGTGGAAGTCTGACCCTGGATCCAGCAGTGGTTCTGCGTGGCGCGGGCGGTCCACTGATTTCAGGCGTGGTGCCAACCATGCAGAAGGTCGCCTTCGTCGAAGCCACCAGCTCTCCCGTGTCATCTTCTACGTCGCTACGAACCATCGCCGCGCCCGGCAACCTCGTGGCCACGGTGATCGGGCTGCATGGCCCACGGGTCACCAGCCGCTTCGGCACGCTGTGGATCCAGGCACCCATCACTCTCGATGTGTCGGTCGCACCGTCTTCCGGCGGCGTGACGGTGCCCTACACGCTGCCGGCAGCGGCCTTCGGAGTTCCGATCGTGTTTCAGGCGGTGGGCATCGACCTCACGGCAAACTCAATCCGACTCGGCGCTCCCGCAGTCACGGTCGGGCTCTGACCGGGAATCGGCGGGACGATTCCTGGTGAAAAACGGCCTCTTCGTCACGGAGTGGCAATCGCTAGTCCTGCGAAGGCCATCACTTCCAGCGCAAACACATCATTCCCATCCAAAGAGGCGGCGACCTCGACGGCGGACACAGCCTTGCATGTTTGGGTTTTGTTCGGCAAGCTGCGAGGCCCGCCATGAACGCCGCCCCAAAGCTCGAAGAACTCCTCGCCTCCGGCGCCCTGCGCTTCAGCAGCAGCGTGCGCTCGCTGCATCAAGAGGCCGTTTGGGGGCTTGAGTCGCTGCAGGGAAGGCTGGTTGAGCTGGTCGGCAGCCCCGGCCCAACCGCGTTGCTCACCGCATCCGCCGAGCTCGTGCTGCAGGCGCAGCGGGTGGGCGAACCGGTGGCTTGGATCGCGCCGCGCAGCGCACCGTTTCATCCACCTGACCTGGCCGAGCGGGGCATCGACCTGGCAGCGCTGGCGGTGGTCCAGGTAGAGACCAGCCACGCGATGTTGCGCGCCACGGATCAACTGCTGCGCTCGGGAGCGTTCGGGTTGGTAGTGGTCGACTTCTTGGAGCGGCCGGTGGCGCCGTTGTCGGTGCAAGTGCGGTTGGCGGCCCTCTGCAAAGAGCACGCGTGCACGCTGCTGTGCCTGATGCAGGAAGCCGCGTTCTCGCTGGCTTCGCTGCGAGCGAGGGCCGAACGCGGGCGCAGCGAAACCGATGAAGCGAGTCGTGAGGTCACCACAAAGTCCGTGACCGAACACACAAACCCACTCGCGGAAGAAACCTTCGTCGAAGACATGTTCCGCACGCCTGCATCGGTCGATTCAAACCCCGACCCCATGCTCGCATGCCCCAACACGTTCACGTGCACGTTGCACGTAGAGAAAGACAAGCGGCACGGTCGACAGTGGCAATGGCAACAGGCAACCCGTGGACCGCTGGGCCTGCGTTGATCTGTACGCGCTGCCACTGCAGTTGCTCATGCGCGACCATGCAGATTGGGCGGGGCATCCAGTGGTGGTCGTCGACGAAGACAAACCGCAGGGCAAAATCTTGTGGGCAAATCGGCAGGCACATCGCTGCTGCGTACGTACCGGCATGCGGTACGCGGAAGCACTTTCGCTCGTCGGCCCAGCAACAACGGATGTCGACATCGCACGTGCCAAGCGGAGCATGGTGGCCAAAAGCATGGTGGCCAAAGATCGAGGAGCCACACAAGAAAGAAGCTCCAGCAGAAACACGTCGGCAGCAGGCAGAACATTCGACGGCGAACACCCGCGCAACGCGCGGCCCGACGCGGCACTGCACCACCTGACGGATTCTGGCAGCGGTTCTCGCGGTCCAACCGATTCCCCCATCGCCCGCACCGCCGGCCTGCGCGCGGGTGTCGTGTCACCCGTGCGCATCGAAGCTGCGATTCAGGAGGTCGCCCAGCGACTGCAGCGCTTCACTCCTGAGATCGAACCATGCCGATGGCCCGGCGAACATGGCGTGTTCTGGCTCAACGCTTCGGGACTCGACCGGCTGGTCACCTCGCTGCGGGACTGGGCAGCCACCATGGAAGCGGAGTTGTTTGAGGCGAAGCTGCAGGCCACGGTGGTGGTCGGGTTCGATCGATTCAACACGTTCGCACTCGCGCGGCATGCCGCGTTCGTCGACGGCAAACCAACCAAAGGCCACAACCCGCGCGTGCAGTTCCTCGCCACCCGCGCGACCGAACGCAAGCGCACCGACGCCGTCCCCCTCGCGCACCTCAACCTTGCCCCCCGCCTTCGCGACGACTTGGAACGTGTGAGCGTGCTCGATGTGGGCACCCTGCGTGCGCTTCCCGCCGGCGGAATCATGGAGCGCTTCGGCCGCGAAAGTTTCCAAATGCATCGACTGATGCACGGTGAACTCGCAGCACCGTTGGAACCGATCGTCGACACGCCGCAGATCGAACGCCGCTTCGACGCCGAACCGGAGCAACAAGAGATCGATCAACAAAGCCTGCTGTTCTTGATCAAGCAGGCGATCGGTCGCATGCACGACGAGTTGCACGAACGCGGCGAAGTGTTCGCGGCACTTCAGCTGCAGTTCGACTTCGAAAAACTGCCGAGCCTCGACATGCGTATCGAGCCCGCCAAGCCCACCCGCGACGCGGTGCAACTCGTGAACCTCGTGCAGCTCCGGCTCGAGCGCGAACCGTTCCCTGCGGCGGTAATCGGCCTCGCCGTGCGCGCCGAAGGACTGCGCCCCGACCTGCTGCAGAAAGAACTCTTCGCTGAAGAACCCAAACGCGACCTCGACGCCGCCAGCCGCGCGCTAGCCCGACTGCGCGCGCGCTTCGGCAACGACGCGGTGCAGTGCGCGGTGCTACAGCCCGGCCATCTACCCGAAGCCCGCTTCCGCTGGCAGCCGCTCACGCGCCTCCCCCACGCCAAGCCCACCGCACCGGTGGTTGAACAGTGGGCGTCACCAGGTGTGGGCTACGACGCTGGCTCAAGTACCGGCCACTCGGTGCGTCTCGCCGCCGAACCGCCAAGCCCTCGCCTCGTGCGAAGGATCCTACAACGCCCGTCCCCCCTCACCAGCCACCGCGACCCCACCGACGGCTGGTTCCTCGGCAACTTTGAAGGTGGCCCTGTCGCGCAGACGTGGGGACCGTTCGTGGTCTCCGGCGGCTGGTGGCGAAGACTGCAGCACCGCGATTACTACTTCGTGCAGCTGCGCCGTGGGGACTTGTTGTGGGTGTACCACGACCGGTTGCGCCGGCGGTGGTTCTTGCAGGGGACTGTGGAGTGAACCTCACGCCGCACATCAAGTCGTCGCGTGCATCAGTCCAAGCGCACGAACATCGCACTCGACAAACCAATCGGGACCGCACCGGGCAAGGTCAGGTCAAAGTCAATCACCTGGGTCACGAGCGACAGCCCGATCAAGTTGGGATTGTTTGGCACAGGCAACATGAGTTGGGCGGTGCCCTGTGGACTCGAGAGTCCTAGCGCACTGACGAGAACCGTCGGGTCGACATAGAGCGTCGCACCAACTGGCCCACCCGGAATCTGCGTCCCCGGTTGCGTGTCGAACCCCACCAGGAAGCCGGAGAAACCATTGGGGATCAAGTTGCGAGCAACCATCCCGAACCCGCCGTTGCCAATGTGCGGCGCACCCAAAGCTTCGAGGTACGGCGTGCCCACGGAGGTCGGTGAACCGGAACCAGCGAAGAACGTCTCGGACGTAATGTTCAACTCCGGCGCGGACGCCAGCAACTCAACCGAGTTGAAAGCCAACGGTCCTCCACCGACTGGACAGATGTCGATGCGATCGACCATGAAACTGCCCCCAGAGGTCGCGGTCACGATGACAGCCGGCAGGCAGCAAGTCCAAGCGACGTCAGGACCACTCGGGAACTTGAACTTGATCTCACCACTCGAGATCGACGGTAGAGGAAAGGTGAAGTCCGCGCTGCTTGCGTAGGCAAGAGTCGTGACGGGCACACCTGCAAGCGACAACCGCATCTCCTTCGACACCGCGCCCATCTGGCTGAAATCCGTCGTCACAACGATCTCGTTGTTGAGCTGATCGGAACGCTGCGAGACCGTCACGGACCCACCATTCGAATCCGTGCCGTGAATCTTGGTTTCGAAGAACGAGCCCGACGGTGAAGAAGCCGTCAACACCGGCTGAAACGCAAACTCGATGCCCGACACCGATGGAGGACCTGCCGGCGGGAGAATAGAAACGCCATCGCGACCGCTTGATCCCAAGTTGCTGATCTTCAGCTTCTTCGTGTTGCCATCGACCTGCGCAACAGCGGCCCCCATCGTGGTGTGCTCAAATCCGAAGGCGCGGAAACCGTCCACGACCTGGCCGCGGATCTCACCGTCTGGGAACTGTGTCGTCGCTACGTTGACGTAGATGTCACCGCTCAACAACGCCTGGAACTGCGCGGAGTCCAATGCGGCGGTGCCGTAGAAATGTCCCGAACTTCCGCCGGCCAGCGTCAACCCGAAGAGGACACCTCCATTGGTTCCCGCTGACCCGGTGTGCACGTGCCCCACGGTCGCTTGCCCTGAAAGGTTGAGATACGACCCCGCAATCGACACCACATTGGTTGCCGGATCGATCACGACGCTCGTAGAGCCTATCGCCGACGACACGGCCGGAGGAACCACATGCGCAGGCGACAGCGCAAAGTTGTAGGTAACGCTCTGTGTTTGCGCGCAAACAGACGCAGCGCAGATGGCAAACCCCAACGAGTAGGGAATGAAGAAACGAGTAACGAGCAATGACATGACAAACTCTCCTTGTTGCAAGCAACCAATGAATCGCGGCAAACCCAACCGCGGATCATCACACCTCCGATTGGAGTGTGGTTCCCGGTTGCCCCCGAACGGAAAAGGCTACGGAGAACGAGCGTCTGTTGCACTGCGCGCGAGCCACAGTGGTCAAGAATGAAGAGCGGGTCAGAACACGTGCGACGCCTCGCGCCACTTGACGTCCATCACTTAGTTTTCTAAGCTTTGCGCACTAAGCCTCTCGATTGAACCATGACGGTACCACGCAACTCCCCCACCAAGCGCGAACTAGCGATCCTTCGGGTCCTTTGGGACCTGGGCGAAGGCACCGTGCGGCAAGTGCACGAACGCCTGAGCGAAGAGCTCCCGATCGTGCAGAACACCGTTCAGGCATTCTTGCGCACCATGGAAGAAAAGGGGTTCGTCACCCACATCACCCGTGGGCGGAGCTTCGTCTATCGGCCGACCATGCCGCGCGAGACGACGAGTCGTGAGCTCTTGTCGACTTTGCTCGACCGCATGTTTGACGGCGCGATGGATCAGTTGGTCGAGAGTGCACTGTCGTTGAGGAAGCCGAAGAAAGCCGAACTTGAGCGACTGAGAAAGTTGCTCGACGAGGCCTCGAAGCCGAAAGGCGGTCGAGGTTCGCGATGATCGAAAACTGGTCAGAGATCGCGCCGGTGGCGCTGCTCGGAGCAACGATTCTCTTAGCGGCCGCGTGGTTGGTCGGACTTCTGTTCCGCGAACCGATTGAGCGCAAGCGATCGTCGGAGCTCGGGCTGCTCTTCGCGCTGCTGTGGATTCCGTCAGCGTTCATGCCCATGCCGCGACTCGCACAGAGCGAGCAGGTCATGAGCATCGCAAGTGAACAGCACCGTGCCGAGCAACGGATCACCGAACCCGTGACGGCAAGCGACGCCGGCCCTGACCGCCGTGCGGAGTTGCTTCCTCCCTCGTTCTCGCAGCACCCTGCGGCAGACACGGCAACACGCCGGACAGCGATTGAGCCGACGGACACTCCGCACGCAACGTCGATTGCTGCAACACAACAGAGCACGTCGCCCCCACCCCCAAGCAACATGCCGTGGAGCAAAGTGTGG
>CBESZZ010000278.1:0-5825 GCA_965534055.1 uncultured bacterium
CCCAAGCACGAAGGGTTGCACGCGTGAGCACACGGAGTTGGCGATTGACCCACTGAGGACGCTGGTGCCGCGTTTGGCGTAGCTCAGCTGGAGTGCGGGGGATGGTGGTGTGTCGGATGCCCCGCCAACGAATCGGCTGATGAGCCAGCACGCGATCGCGTTGCCCAGTGCGGCACTCCACCAGAACGTGGTCAAGATCGGCCACTGGTAGACGTAGGCGATCCACAGAGCGATCAAGGGGATGGGTAGCCGAATCGCGTCGCCTGCAAATGAAACGACACGGCGAAACTGAGCGGCCATCGCTCCTGCGAGACCCTTGTTGAGCACCCAGAACGTGACGTAGGCGCAAAAGCCCGCGTACATCCAAGGGTCTTGGCCGAGCCAGATTGCGAGAGGCATCCCGGCGATCGCGAGCAGGCCCACCATGGCGGCGAACCGGCCCATGCGGGATACGGCGTGTCTCAGAAAACCTGGTCGTTCTTCCGCATCGAGTCCGGGGCCCATGGTCACGAGTGGTGTGACCAGGAGCGCGCCCAACAGCGTTTGAGCGAGTACTTCGATGGTGATGAGGACGACGAAGACGGCGAACACCGTCGGGTCGGTCATGCGCGCGATCAGCAGCGCATAGAGCATTCGAGACAGCGAGATTCCGCCAATCGATCCCAGGGCGAAGAACTTGTCCGCCCGTGGTGCTAGCAGCTTGGTCCAAAAGCTCATGGCGTCGCGACCTCCAGTGGCGCGTCTTGTTTGGGTGTCGCCGACTCTTCTGGCGTAGCTTGTGACGCTTCACCCCTCAGTTCGCTGCTCAGTTCGATCGTGCGACCCTGGCTGCGTGCGGCGATCGCGAGCTCATAGATCTGCGTCAGCAAGTCATGGTTGCGGCCGGCGCTGTAGTTGTGCTCGTAGTCCGCGCGGGCGCCGGCTCCAAGCTTTCGGAGCAATTGGGGGTCGGCCATCGTGTTGATGAGCGCGGTTGCAAGCGATTCGGGGTCTCCAGGAGCAAAGTGGGCACCGTTTCGACCGGGCTGGATCAAGGTGGACATGCTGCCGAGTTTGCTAGCGACCACGGGAACCCCATGGGCAAACGCTTCGACGATGGTCATTGGAAAGCCCTCGAAGTTGGTCGAAGGGCAAACCAGCAGTGCAGCGTCCCGAAGGTGCCTGTAGACCTGTTCTTGGGTGCAAGGACCCAGCATCGTTACGCGCGAATCCTGCGCTGCGCACGCATCCAGCATTGGTGCGAGAGGGCCGTCACCCACGATTCTTAGGTCGAAGTGCTCGGGAAGGTGCTGCACTGCATCCAAGAGGGTTCGAATCCCCTTTTCTTCCGAGAGTCGCCCGACAAACAGAATTGTGGGCGACGCTGTGTTTGTTGGCGTCGGATCTTCCACCAGGAAGTTCGGCTTGATCGCGATGCGTGTCGCCGGGAGGCCACCAGCGATGAATCGATCTCGGGCAAAGCTGGTGAGAGCGATGTAGGCATCGATCGCGCGGCTCCACGTGCCCAGGGCGCGATGCGTGGAGAGCATCGTTGTGAGCGCTCCAGTCGCAGCGAGGCTGCTGCGGTAGCACTTGTGCGTGAGAGCGGGCCAAGGAACGCGTTTGCCCACGCACTTTTCACAAGTCTTGCCCTCGCGGAACAGCGTCGCACCGGGGCAAATAAGGCGATAATTGTGCAGGGTTTGAACTACTGCGACGCCCTCCTTGCGCGCGGCGTAGTAGCCGGCTGGCGAGATCATGGGGACGGTGTTGTGGAAATGAGCAATATCGGGTCGCGAATGCTGGATAACTCGACGGATTTCCGAGTAGGAGTCCGGCGACCAGACTGTGCGTAGCCCCAGTCGAAGAGCGCCCAGGTCCAACGGGGTCTTGTTAGGGCGAAACTCCACGACTTCGTGCCCATTGCGTCGGAGAAGCTCTCGCTCTGCTTCAAACACAGAGTCTTCACCGCCTCTCTGCTGATAGGGCGCGTGGGCAAGTAGAACTCTCATCATCGACTTCCTTTGCGGTGTGCAATGAAGTCTTCGACCGTCCATTGGGTTCGCCTTTACAGGTCACTCATATCGTGGTGCAGTCATTGGCACCTTTGGTCGATAGAACTCATATCGCTAAGGAGATGAAGATGTCGCTACAAACGTGTCCAGCAACACGCCGCAACGCTCCGAAGGCAGTTGCTGAATTGCCGGGTTTAGTCGCGATCTGTATTGCGACGTACCGCAGGAACCCCTTGCTCAAGATGCTGCTCGACCGGCTCATTGAGGTTCGAGTGCCGAGGGGCTGGGAGTTGGAGGTGCGCGTTGTGGACAACGATTCGGGGGGGATGGCCCGCGAGGTTGTGGACACATTTGTGTGCCAGCCGCACGCGCCTCGGATTCACTATGAGGTGGAGCCCGCACGCAGCATCGCTCTGACGCGCAATAGAACTCTCGATGTTGGGCCTGCGGATCGGGTTGTGTTCATTGACGATGATGAGGTGCCGGAAGGAGATTGGCTCAGCGAACTGATGGAGGTGATGGATCGCGGCGATATTGACGCCGTCTTTGGCCCGGTTCGAGCCCGCTATCCGGAGAACACTCCGGCCTGGGTGTCTCACGGCGGCATGCTCGACAAGAGTGCGCCTGATGGAGCGATGCACTGGTCCGGGACGCGGACCAGCAACACGTTGGTCGCTGGCCGGTGGTTCTACGAACGGGGATTCCGCTTCGATGATCGCTTTGGCCGTTCGGGTGCGGAGGACACCGACTTGTTTCGTCGGATGTCGGAAAGCGGCGCCAAGTTCGCTGGCGCTCCGAACGCGATGGTGTCTGAAGACGTGCAACCCACGCAGCTCAAGCTCGGGTGGTTTCTGCGTCGGCACTGGCGCGGCGGGGTCAACTTCGAGCGACTGGCGCGGGGGAGTCGCGATTCTGCACATCCAGCGCTGCGGTTCCTAAAGCGTGTCGCGGTGGGGTCGATCCAGGTTCTTACCTGCTCGCTCCCTGCGCTTTTTGGTCGCCGGTTGACCTTCGTTAGGGGTCTGAACACGCTTTCTCGCGCCGGCGGCGGGTTGCAGGGCTGGTTGCGTCCCCGCTCACTCGAGCGGGTTGCTGGCTACACCAGCGAGGGTTGCGAACCTGCTGATGATTCGTCAGAACCATCAGCACCCCAGTCAAGAGTCGCGTTCCTCACCAACATCATCAGTCCCTATCGGGCGCCGGTGTTCCAAGACTTGGCGACCACGCCTGGTTGGAACTTTCGAGTCATGGTCAACGCGGCGACTGAGTTTGATCGCGCCTGGGACGGTTCCTGTGACGGCGTGCAGGTGACGGAGGTCAAGAGCCTCGCATTCAAGCACAAGCGAGTCATGCTGGAGCCGATCCGCTACGAGCAAGTCACGACGCGCTTCGTGCCCACGGGGTTGCGGGGTGAGCTCCGTCGATTCGATCCCGACCTTGTTGTCAGTGTTGAGCTCGGACCACGAAGCATGATTGCCGCGTCGTATTGTGCCAGGAAGCGCAAGCCATTCGTCGTGTGGTCCTATCAGTCTTGGAGCTCGGTCACGTCTGGCGGATGGCTACGGTCGCGGGTTCGGCGCTTCATTCTTAACCGTGCCCACGCGGTGGTTGGGATGGGGACTCAAAGCCGGCAAATCTTGGAGAGCTACGGCGTGCCTCCGGAGGACATCGTCGACGCGCCCAACTCGGCGGATCAACGGAGCATCGTGCGACGCTTGGCTTCTAAGGACTGTCGAAAGAACGCTCAGCGCCTGCGGGCGACCCTTGGCCGAGGTCGCAAGATCGCGGTGGTGCCTTCGCGTCTCATTCCATTGAAGGGCATTGGCGAGATTCTCAAGGCTTGGAGTGATCTCGCTGACGAGATTCGCGATTCGTGGACTCTGGTGTTCTTTGGTGGCGGGCCACTGGAGCCGTTGGTGCGGCAGCATGCCGACATCGGTGTGCAGCTTATGGATCCATTGCCGCCCCACGAGGTGGCAGATCTCTACCGGATGGCGGACCTTCACATCTTCCCTTCACTTGGCGATGTGTGGGGGTTGGTGGTGAACGAAGCGATGCTGTGCGGGACACCGACCCTGTGTTCGGTTCACGCCGCGTGTTGCGACGACTTGATCGATGATGGAGTCAACGGATTTGCGTTTGACCCCTCGGACCTTTCGGGCAGCGTGCAGAAACTCAGCTCCGTGCTTACACGCATGGACCTAACGTCGCTTGGATCCAAAGCAGCGTCGGATGGTCTCGACTATTCAACTGACCGTCTCGCGTCGGCAATTCGCGAAGCCACAGTGCTGGCGACGCGGCGTGTTTCCGGTGCCGCTGCAACATCCAATTCATGAGCGACGACTCGATGAACTCTGGAGGGAATGACGAGCAACCACCGCAGTTAGGTGAATCAGATCGCGAGATCGAACAGCGCTTCAAGCGGTCAGGTCTAAAACCAACCCCGGGCTGGCAAGGGAAGCTCGTTGATCTGGTTGCCACGATCAAGCGAGGAAGCGCCGCACCGACGCGTGAATCGAAGCCTGCTGGGCCCGCTTTCACGGGGGATCCTCCCCCCGGCTGGCAGGCACCGTTGGTCGACTTGCTCGCTGCAATTGCGCGGTGCCGCGCACTCGTGGTTGTGCTTCTCGTCCTCGGTTTCATTGGTGGGATGCTCAAACTGAAGACGACGCCGCCGTTCTACAAGGCAAGCACGGATGCCATCTTGCTGCCCAGGGAGAAGCCGCCGGTTGACATTTCCGTGAGTGTTGGAAGTCTTGAGTCCGCTGCCGATGGTGCACGGCGGGAGGACACCGGCGGCATGATGTTGCCCGCCAATCCAGAGCTCTATACCGGGTTGGCGCACTCCGAGCCGGTCTTGCTCTCTATCGCCGAGCGGTTCGCTGATCGCATCCATTTCGCGGACGACGACCGCTCCGTGGAAATCTCCACCAAGCTACGGTCGATGTTCAAGATCACCGGGACGGACGATGGTCTGCTCACAGCCGAAGCCACCGCGAACGATGCGGCCCTGGCAGCGGATCTTGCCAATGCGATGATGGAAGAGATGGAGCGCGCGAGCAAGTTGATCGAGCGTGGTCTCATCGTTCGGCAAGCGGGATTCCTCGGCGATGCGATCGTGAGAATCGAAGGCGATCTCATGAAAGACCAGGAAAGCCTGAGCAAGTTCTATCAGGGGCATTCGATTGTGGACCTTGGCACGCAGGTGGTCGATATCTTGCGAATGATTCGCGAAACGCGAATGACCAAGATCGCACTGGAGCAAAAGGTCTTGCAGCGACTTGCAAGCTACAGCGAGGCGGATGCGACGGTGCAGTCGATGCGTGGGCAAATCGTGAGTCTCGAAGAGAACATCGAATCCATGCATCACGACTACTTTGGCAAGTACAGCCAGGACGAGTTCGGCGGCATTCTGATTGAGTACGAGGCTCTCCGAGATCGGGTTCGCTACTCGCGTGATCTGGTTGCGACTCTGAAGAGTCAGCAATCGGTGTTCGAAATCCGCGCAGAGCAACCAGCTGGTTCGCTTGCGATCATTCGTTCGGCGGCGCCAAGTTTGCGCCCGGCAGGGCCAAGTACGAAGAAGGTCCTTGGTCTATTCATGGCATTGTCCTTGGTGCTGGCCATCGGGCTCACGTTGCTGTTCGAACAAGTTCGACTCGCGAGAGCAGAGCCCTACATCGCCGACCGGCTCGGCGAGATTCAGCGGACCTTGGGGAATTCACCAACCATGAGGCTGGTGCGGCGGTTGCCTAAGCCAGCGATCTTCAAGCGGCGACCGAAGTGAGCGCAACGGCACCGGTCTATGCGCGGTCGAGTCATCCCGGTGAG
>CBESZZ010000279.1:0-5803 GCA_965534055.1 uncultured bacterium
TGTTGGTCTTCAACGCTCCATTCGCGTTGCGGAAGCTGCCGTCCCAAACGCGCACCCACCAAGTCACTTTTTCGAGTGGCATGCGGGCGCGACACAGTCGGTAGTCCGTTCCCTTGAAGACATCGGACTTGAGCAGCACACGCAAGATTGCCTTGATGTTGCCGCGGTTGCCCCAGGCGCCCTTCATTTGATTGATCAATGGCTCTTCGGCTCCCTCAGCGGCATCGTCGCCGACGAAGAATCGCACCATACGTCGGCAAATGAAGTCCTTGACCGGTTCGGCCGTGACCACGTGGTTCAGCACGGCTTCCAATTCGTCAGCGCCGCCGAAGGCAATTGATGTGGCGTGCGGAGTGCCCGTGAACAACGGTCGGTTTATCATGTCGGGGCAGTGCCGGTTTGAATCGAAGGCCGCGACATAGGGAATGACTGCGGGGTCGATGATCCAACCGCTGAAACACTTAGTAATCTCTTGGATGTCGTCCTGGCCGTAGTTCGGCGGCGCATTGGCGTATGCTGGGTCGGTTCCTTGATAGTTCTCTCCCATCGTGAAGAGCTCAAGAAACTCACGGCCGTAGTTCTCGTTGCCGTTGCAACCGTTGTTCAGCGCCATGTTCAGATAGACCATCATCGACGGGCTCTTGGTGACGTCGGCGAACAGGTTCCGATAGTTGCTCAGGCCTCGGGCGCGGAACCGTTCGTGGTCGTCCCATTCTAGCCAAGCCTTTACGTCGTCAATTTCGTCGTTCGTTGCAGTGGGATCCAAGAACTTGAGGTAGGACTGGAGCTGATTGAAGTCCGTGTTGAACATCTGTTCGTGGAACTGCACCATCACTTCCAAGAGCTGCCGTTCACTGAGCATCGCGTAGATCAGTCGGCCCCGTTGAATCGCCCCAATGTTCGAGTTGTCGCCCTGGGCGAGCGGGAGCCGAAGCAACGCGTGCAGGCCCGCGACGTCGGGGTTCTGGGAGATCAAGGACGGCCGCAGCTGTTGTTCGACCCAGAGGTCCCAGTTGGACGTCGCGCCGATCACCTGTGCGATATGCGCCTCGGAGGGGCCGAATGTCGCGCGGTTGAGCAGATGGATTGCGTCTGCTCGACTGTGCATTACGGGCGGCTCGGAGCGTGCGTTGTGGGGGGTCGGGTAAAGGGAGTTCAGGGAACTCGAGACCGGTGCTGCGACCTTGTCGTCCGTCGGCAAGAATCCACTGAGGAGTGTCGTGCCGGCGAGCCCTGCCGCGGTAAGCGAGAACGCGAGGTATCTCATCGATTGCGCCTGGTGTTGGTGTGATCGGCACCGGTGCCCGGCGGCGCCTACTGCGCAGCCTCGTCAGCCCGTTCCGAATGCCGACTGCCGCCGGCTCACACCATGCTGTGAAGAACCCGTTGGAGTTTCACAAACCGAAAAGCGGCACTTTTCCTGCACATCTCGTCGGGATTTATGAAACTGCACGCGTCCCTACGGACCATGTCGATCGCCCCTTGCCCGGCCGCAGCGGCCACTAACTCCTCCCAGCTCATATGACATCAAGTTCTCTTGCCCAGGGACGTCGCGCCCTTTTTCCAATCGCGACGGCTTTCTTCTCCCTCGTGTTCAGTTCCGATTCGTCCTCGCAGTCGGTGACCAAACGCGCCTCATGGCCCGCCGAATTCTCAGAGGGCAGCTTCGTCGACGCAGTCATTGGTGACTTCACTGGCACACTGCGCCCAAGTGGATTGGTTCTGCGGGGCGGAACACTGTATTTCGCTTGGTCACCAGCGACGCACACGGCGTTCGCTGAGGTTGACAGTCTGCCGTTCACCGCGCCGACGGGTATTGCGACCGTGCCGCTTGAGAGCGGCAAGGACGGCGTGTTCGTTTGCGGTGAAGGCTTGCCTCAACTAGGTCGGTTGATCTCTGCCGGGGACGGGTTCGCGTTTGAGACGCTCTTCTTGCAGGGGTGGATCGGGGCGCGCAATCTCGGGACCACGCGGACGGGCGATGGCATCTGGGTGCATGCTGAAGGGCTGGACGATCAATCGGTCCTCGCCGCGTTCTCTGCCAACGACTCCGACATGTTTGAAGGAACCGTGAACCTAACCCTCGGTGAGCGGGTGAAAGACTTTGCGATGCTGGACTGGGACGGGGACGGCACTTTCGAGCTGGCGGTCCTGACTCGCTCCGGTCTACGCGTGTTCAGTCCGGATGGAGTGGAGATCCACACGGAGTTGTTGAGCTTCGCAAAGGGCCGGATTGTGCGCACCCCTGATGGGGGTGTGGACCGGCTGGCGCTCGTGTATGGGGTCCCGCACGGCTCGTGGAGCTACGCGATGCGAAGCAATGGCTACGCAGCCACGTTCCCGATCGACACCAGTGGTTTGCCCGCAGGAACGTTGAAGATCGAAGGGCTGAATGCTCGTGACCTGGATGGAGACGGAGACGCGGACGCCATGGTCACGCAGCGTGCATCGCATCACGCGCTTGTCTTGATCAACCCGACCGTCCCAGGCCCACTCCATAGTGGTGGGATCCAGCCGCGCATCAGAGAACTCTCATCTGCCGGAGTCTCTCCCGCGGCCAACTTCTGCCCGGGGCTGTGGAACCGGTTGGACGGGAAGGGCGAACTCGATGGTCTGTTCTGGTTGGACTCCACGGACGAAATGGTCGTGACGCACACGTTGGATGGTTTGGGGAACTTGTTGGTGTCGAGCTCCGCACTGCAAGTCGCGGACTACGACGGTTCCACGTTGTATCTGGAGGTTGCGCTGGCGGAGTATGTTGGCCACTCGCTCGAAGTCACGGTCTGGCATCAGTCGGATCCAATCACGCCAACGACAGTTCCGCCGGTCGATGCCGCAGCCGTGAACAGATACGAATACCCAATTACTGAGCCGCCCAGTGGCAGCAACACGTTGACCGTCAATCTGCCGCTTCAAACGCCAGGCAGCCAATTGCCGGATCCGGAGTATTGGCAGAACCGCAATCACGTCTACTTGGAGCTTCGCGTTCTCGACCACACGGCGGAATCGGTTGAGTATGTCGAGGTTCTGTCGGTGGCCATGCAGCGTGATCCTGCTGACGTACAACACCTGGACTACCTGCTCGGACTTCCCGGCGAGGGTTCCCTGGTGGTACCCGTAGGCGGGCCAAACCGTCCGACCATCGTTGGCGGCATCGTGACCTTCAAGGAGATGCCGCCCTTCTGTATCAACGAGATTCCCGACCCGACTGGGGAAGGGTAGGCGCTGCGGGCGATGTCACGATTGGCAGATGCCCAAGTCCCGCTACCTGGATTTGAGCGTGTTGGAATCGCTCGAACCACCCGTGTGCGACAGCCATCTCGCTACGCGCCGCGTGGAGAGCGCCGGTTGGGCTGATCCCCGCGGCGAGGCCGCGATGCACTGAACCCATGAGTTCGATATGCGGCTCCAGCAGCAGGTCGGCACCAGATTGGATGACCACCGCGGCCCCGGCGTCGAGGAAGGCGCCCCCCAGGGTCGTCCGGTAGCTCTCATCGCCCACCCGGAGATGTCCGCGGCCGGACCCGCAGGCGGACAGCACGACGAGACCGCTTGCTCGGCACCGATCAGCGTCGGTACAACCGAAGAAGGCGGGCGAGCCTGCCAGGCTTAGCCCAGCAGGTCGCTCCGGATCGTCACCCAAGGCACCGTGGGCGAGAATGTGAGTGATGGACTGGAACGCCCACTCGCGCACGGATGCCGGTGTGACGCGATCTGCGGTGGGTTGCTCAACGCGCGGATAGTGCCGTGTCCAGCTTGCGAGCGTGCCGTCACTAACAGGGCCGCGCAATTTCACCAGCAGGTCCAACTCCGTTGCTGCAATCGGCTGCGCTTTGTACCGGCCTTGCTTGGCGAGCGCGACGGCGAGTGCATCGTGCACATGGATGCCGACGGTTTCTCCGAGCAGTTCACGGTCCTCGGTCACCAGGCAATCGAGCGGCAAGCCGCGCAAGACACCGTAGTCCGACACCGTGACGGTGTCCCATCCACGCAAGAGGGTGCGACACTTCTTCGGCAGAAGGACTTCGCAAAGCTCGACGGATTCGGCCGCGAGTGCAGCACCGTAGGCTTGTCGTTGGTCTTCCGGAACATCCCGCGGTCCACGATCCAGGAGTCGGCGGAAGCGGTCGATCTGCCCGATGAGCTGGTGCCACCCGGGAAGCTCGAAGTGGTGCAGTCCCGTTCGATCCATGGCGAGCAAGTGGCATCGATGTTGATCGGCGAGAAACGCGAGCGCCCCGTGCCGGGGCCCGAGAAACTCCGCCTGCACAGTCTGGATGGACGGTGCTGCAACGCCCATTGCACGTGCCGACGAACTGAGCGCCTGGCAAGAAAGCAGCAGCTTCCAGCCCTCCACGGCCGCGGCCTGCTCACCGCCCACCTTGCGGTGAAGATCGAGGTAGCTGCCAAGGATTGCCCGGCGGTCGTACATCGACAAGAAGCCGACACCGCTCCGGCGCACAGGCGTGTTCCGCCATTGCGTCAGCAATTGTTCGATGGCGTCACTGTGTTTCGTCAGTTGGCGCTCGGCGACCTTCTCATCCAGAGTCTTGTCTTCGCAGAGCAGACGGGATGCGAATGCCGTGGCTTCTGCGCCGGCGACGAGATGGGTGGAGCGTCGGTAGTCTAGAGATGCGTTGGATTCCGAATCCGCTGCTTCGTCAACATCCCCGGAACCAAGGTCTGCCTCAAGTGCTGCCAATGTGCGGCTGGCTACTTCCGTGTCGTTGGTCTGCAGAGCCAGCCGTATGAGTCCGAGGGCTGCTCGCACCCTTATGGAGTGTGACGCTCGTGGATCGCGGCACTTCTCCAAAGCGAGGCGGGCGGCCGCTTGGTGTATTGGGTCTTTTGCTGCCAGCGTGGTCAGCGCGATTCCCTTGCACAATGTGAGAGCCCGGGAGTCTAGGCCCGATTGCAGGCCGGCTTCGACCGTCTCTAGTGCGAGCTCTGGTGTGCCTCTTGCCAAATGGAACTCGGCCCGGTTTTGGAAAGCGCGCAGTCGAACCTTCTCGCCGAGTGACCGGGCGATGTCCTCTTGTCGACTGAGGTGTTCGTCGGCTGCGGTCGTCAGCCCGAGTCGTGCGAGAGCACGGCCCTTCAGTCCAGCTGCGTTTGCGAACACAGCTGCTGCTTGGACTTTTTCTAGGGGGCGAGCGAGTGCTTGGGCCGATTGCTCATCGAACGTCAAGAGTGCCCGATCCGCACAGCCGATTGCGACGTCGAAGTTGCCCGCGTGATCGTGCAATTCACCGCGAAAGACCAGCACCTTCGCGAGGAAGAGTTGATGCCTCGGGTCTTCCAGGTCTGGGGTTGATTCGACGAGGAACCGATCTAGGAGGTTCGCGGCGTGGAGGTACAAACCCAGGTCGGTGAGCACTTCGGAGCAGTAGATCGTGAGCCAGCCCTGCCCGGGATACGGGTACGGCGGAAAGTCGGATTGCGCATCAGCAATGGCTTGTTGGAGCGGAGCGCTGTCAGCACGCAGTTCGGCGAGCAGTTCGACGGAGAGGCACTCAGGAACCGCTTTCAGACGCGACGCTGCTTCCCTCGCACTCTTGCCCTGCCCGAGATTGCGAACCGTGGCCAAGAAGGTGTCGCGATCCATCGTGGTTGCTTGTGCTTGCGACAGCTGTGCCACGATCGCCGCCGCGATGAGGCATCGAGAAATCATCGCCACAAACTTTGCCGCAGCCCCACTAACGCCGTGCACGGGTGGATCCTCGCAATCGTGAACGTCCTTCAACAACCTCGTGAAGTTCCCAATAGATCTCGTCTGGCATGGCTATTTGTTGTTCCTGAGTGG
>CBESZZ010000280.1:0-5785 GCA_965534055.1 uncultured bacterium
CTGTTCTCCGGATGCACATTCATGCGGATCCAGCCGTCATCACCGACAAACGGGCGAAACACGAGCTGCGTGCCCGTATCGAGGAACTGAACCTCTTCGAGAGAACTGGTCTGCGTCGTCAGTAGCGTCCTGTAGCCAAGCCGACCACCGACAATGATCTCTGCTTCGTGGCCGTTCAGCGCCAGAACGCGGGGGTTGCTGACGATGGTGGCGTTGGTCGTTTCTTCGAGTGCTTCGACAAACGCTGCGACGCTGTTCTTGACGAACCCCAATGAAAGGCCTCGTCCTGGTGGATCGTTGGTGAAACCAAAGGTCTGCCCGCTGAACAAAGAGTCGCCCAGCGCTCCGCCCCCAACGCCGTAGGGTCCGACACCGGTGAGATCCGAGTCGGCGCCCAAGCCTTCGAAGTCGATCCCACCCAGCACGTTGAAGTCGACGCCCAGTCGATTGTCTTCGCCGAGGTTCACACTCAGAATGGTTGCCTCAAGCAGAACCTGGCGCGGTGGCAAGTCGAGTTCCTTCAGCGCTTCGACCACGGCGACGAGTCGCGATGCGCGGTCTCGAACGATGATCGACTGACGCTGTCCGCTGCCAGAGGATGTCGTGCCCGAACCGCTGCTTCCCCCGCTCGAGGCACCAGCACCGCCTCCACCCTGGCCGGAGACGAAAGACAGGGTTCCCGCGTCCGACAGCAACGGCGCCAACAGCTGCTGCGCCTCCATTGCGGTGATGTGGTTCAGGTTCAGAACCTGGGTTTCGATTGGATCGAGCTCTTGCTCCATCTCGCTGCGCTCAGCGAGCGTCATCACGCGATAGAACTCGTCCTGCTTCACAAAGCAGAGCCCTTGAGTCCCAAGGATCTGCTTGAGCGCCTCGTCGAGAGGCACGTCGTAGAAGTTGATGGTGACGGTTCCCGTCACGCCGTTGCCCATGACTAGGTTCAGACGATGCTGCACCGCCATCGCACGAAGCAGACTAGCGAGGTCCTCGTCCTGCACAGCCATCGACACGAGGTTCGAAGAGCTCGTTGAGTCAGGGGTCTGGCCAACCGCAAACCCACTGGCGAGCAAGAGGACGAAGCCCGCAAACAAGCGTTGCGCTTGCCGAGGCCTAGAGGAAAGGAAGGACTCAATCACGGGGGGCCTCGATTTGGGGGATTGCGAGTTCGGCTGAGAACAAGCGGTCGCCGTCGCGGTAGGTCACGCGCCGCTCTTCAATCTTGACGATGAACACCGATCCGACGCGGTCGCCAGTGCGGTAGCTGCGGCCGTTGATCACCGCGATGGGCGGCAAGCCTTGGCTTAGGAGGATGCTTGTGGGCGACCAGGTAAGGTCACGCGGTTCGGTCTGGACTTCCGCAACTGGATCGCCGGACCCGAATGGGTCTCGTCGGTCTTTCCAACGCGGAGCAACGTGTCGGATCGCATCCGTCGCGTCCCGCTTGAGCACTCCAAGCGTGAGCGGTGCGGATGCGACCGGTTGAATTCCGGCCGCCGTTTCCCCCATTGGGGCAGGAGCCATGAATTGAGCTGTCGATGCGTCGTTGCCTAGCTCAGCAGGTCCAGCCGCGACAGCTGGCTTGGGTTGCACTTTGGGCGCAGTAGACTTGCTCGACCCCGTCAACACTGGGATCCAAACCAGTACAAGAACCGGTGCCAGAAGAACGAGCAGAACCGTCTTCTTAGAAACGCGGGACAAACGACGCTTGGCGCGCTGTTCATCTGGCCCTGGCGTGGGCTCGTCGAACTGCATCACGGCTGCTCCCCCAACCCAAGGACCACGAGTTCGGCAAGCACGTTGCGCTGATTCGGGCTCTTCCGAACACGCATTTGGACGATGCGCAAGGGCGGCCGTGCGTTTTCGATCGCGAACACAGCGGTGTAGAGGTCTTCAAATTGACCACGCGCTTCCATGCGCAAGCGCTGCCACCGCGCGACGTCCCCGCTTTGGGGCGGGATGACTTCGGCTCGTTCCACGACGAGATTGTTTTGCTCCATCAACGATGAAGCGCGCAACCACGCAGATTCCGACACGTCTTCCAGCGACAGTTCGCGACGCAACTCGTCGTGTAGACGCTCCAACTCTGCGAGTTCTTCGCGAAGCGATTCCAGTTGCAGCATGCCTCGCTCCGCATCGTTCGCGGTGGAATAGCTCGCATCAACCGATTGATGCGACTCGCTGATCTCACGAAGGTGCCCGCGCCCCAACACAGCGAAGTAGCTGCCAACCATCGCGGCAAGCCAAAGGCCAGTGGACATCGCAGGGCTCATTCGCGACCTCCACCAACTGGCGCGGCGGTTGCGAAGCAAAACGCGGGCTCAGATTCGGTCGACCTGGACGTCGAAGGCTCACGACGAAGCGTTGGCAGAACGTCGCTGCCGTTCAACGCCTTCAGGTACGCGGCGATTTGCTCGGGATCACGGCACACGCCGTCGATGTTCACGAGCGGCATCGCGCCGTCGCCCCCAGCCCCCATGGAACACACGAGTTCGCGAAAGCTGACATCATCGGTTCTGCCAACGAGCAGACCGTCCAGCACGTCCGCCATGCGGATCTGATTCATGGGTGCCGTAATCTCCGCGATCTCGACGCTCAGTCGCCGCTTCTTGCTCACTAAGTCACGAACCTCGGTGAGCCGCAGGCTGCGCGATTCGGCATGCTCGCTAGCCAGTCGAGCCATGCTCTTCACGCCAACAACTCGCTGACGAAACAACACCTCGGTCGCGAGCAGTGCGCCCGCTACCAGGACGAGGAGCATAAGTCTGTATTTGCGGCCACGACGACGTGCCGCTCCCTCACGGTAGTCCTGCGGCAGAAAGTCCACGAGATCCGCTGTCATGCGACTGCTCCTCGCAAAGCAAGCCCTAGGGCTGTGGAATAGGTCCCAGCGCCAAGCGGTCGCTCCACCGACTCATCGCCGGCCTTGCCGGTCTCACCCAGCGCGGCGAACGGGTCGCCCACTTCAGTGCGCATCCCCAGACGGCGGTGCAAATGGTCGGTGATCCCGGGCAATGCAGCCAGTCCGCCGGTCAATCGCACGAGCGGCACGCTATGCCCCTGAAACAACGCGCCGCTGTAGCGCACGCAATCTCCAATGCCCTGCATCAATGCCTCAAGATGCACCGACAGGATGTCGGTAATCGCGTGCCCCACCGTCTTGAAATCCTCTTCGGAGTCTTGCGCTAGTTCGAGCGCCGTCGCGAGATCGATGCGCATGCGGCTGCTCAGCTCTTCGAGCATCTCCACGCTTGAGACCGGTGATGCACGCATCAAGATGGGCTGGCCGGCGCGGACAGCGGTGATCCTGGTGCGATGACGCCCAACGTCTACGTGCAGATAGCTGCCGTCCGTGGCGCCAAACGTAAATGGACGCACCTGCGCACACGGTTCCAGATCAATTGCCTCCGGAACCAAGCCACAGGCTTCAATCGTCTCGATCAGCTCCCGAATCGCGCCAGCGCCGGCAACACAGCACAGGTATTCACGTTTGCGCTCACCGTGGTGAAGTAGGTCGGCGACGGGGATCGGACAGATCGTCAGCTCTTCGCCACTTTCGCGACGCTCACCTTCGAGCTCTGCAAGAATAAACTCGCCGGCCTTGTCGAATGCGTCTTCCGGAACACGAATGTGTCGTGTCTTGACTGCCGAGAGCGGCAGCGTGCACACGGCGGTTCGGCCCCGGAACGCCCCGCGTCGCATCGCGCGCCGCACGGCTGACACCCAGCGGTCTCGCCGTTCACTCGCCGGCATTCCTAGCGCAATCTCGACCTGCTCGGTGCGCGAGTCACGCACCCGCAATCCGTCCTTCGTACGGACAAGTTGCGCCACCTTGACGGCATGCTCGCCAAGGTCGATTCCAATCGGAAATGTGTTGCTGTGACGCATGGGCTCACGGCGCAGCCTTCGAGCGAAGTTCGGAATCGCGGGTCGGCGCCCACGCTCCCATTACCTCGACTCAGTAGTCGTAGAAGTTCTTGCCGGAGGGGGCGGTCCCCGTGGAGTTCGCGCGGATCTTTCCGATCAGGGGTTGGTAGATCCAACCGGTGGTGTCATCCGGGGCCGGAAACGCCACCCCGTCAGCAACGACCAGGACCGTGCTCAGCCCGTTAATCGTGTTCTCAGGCAGAGCCTCTTTGATGTACGGACCGAGGTTGAATCCCGCGGTACCAGGCGCTCCGGTGCTGCCGTCGGCCTGACTCGCAAGGATGAGCTGATCGACCGCAACCGCTGCCGTAGGAGCGCCACCTGCCGAGGGATACCCTGGGTACTTGCCGTCGTGCTGCACGCGGTAGTACTCCATCGAGTTCCGCATCACCGAGAGGTTGGTTTGCAGACTCGTCGCACGTGCCTCATCTGCACTGCTGGCGAACTGAGGGATCGCGACGGCAGCAAGGATGCCGAGGATCACAACGACGATGAGGAGTTCAACAAGCGTGAAGCCCGATTGCGCTGTCTTGGTGTTCATGGTTCTCCTGACCCAGGTTTCGCGAGATGAGCGAGGGTCAGAGCTTCAATCGACCAACTGGTCAGGTGGCATTAAGCCCGAACCACCAGCTGACATCGCACAGCGCACGCAATGACGCGAGCCGCCGACGTCATGGCGACTGCCCGCGCCTCAAGTTGCGACCCGGCGCACGACAGCACACCACCCGTCGAAGCCCTTCGCTCCGCGCCCCCGCCTCAGACAACAGACCGAGGAGTGCGTCCTGCGCCTGCTACGGTGCTACTGGGCGCCGAGTGCCTTGCTCGCGATCTCAAAGACGTCACGTGACAGCCCTTCTTTCGCAAGCACGCGAGCTAGCTGGGCGCGCTGCAACGCCTGCCGGGCGTCGTCGAATCGACGCCAAGTGTTGAAAATCCCGACCATCCGAGCAGCGACCTGTGGGTTTAGTGGATCGAGTTCGATCACGCGGTCGGCCAAGAACTCATAACCGCTGCCGTCCGCCGCGTGAAAACACACCGGATTGCTCGCGCAAAACGAACCCACCAGCGCGCGGACTTTGTTGGGATTGCGCATCGAGAACACCGGATCTTCCATGAGCTCGCGAACCCGATCCAAAGTCCCATGTCGTGGAACGCTGACCTGCACGCTCAACCACTTGTCCATCACCAACGGGTCGCTCTCGAACCGCTCGTAGAACCGCTGCACCGCTCGATCACGGGCGGCCAAGACTAGGCCGCTAGGCTTGCCGTCGTCGACCGCACTACCCGGACCGTGCACGAGGAGCCCAAACGCCGAGAGGCGCTCCGTCATGTTCGTCGCGTTTTGCGCCTCATTCTCGAGCCGCGAAAGCATCGTCTCACTCGCGTCGATCGCGGTGAGATAGGCAAGGCACACACCGCCCAGTCGGCGCCGCCCCATCGCTGCACTGTCGGTAGAGAACTCCCCTCGGTCGCGACACGCTGCGTCGAGCTTGCGCAGGTCCACCTCGTGGCGCTTGGCAACTGCGGCTCGCAGATAATTGCGGGCGCGATGGATGGCATCGACGTCGACTACCTCCATCTGATCGCCGACGAATGATCCGGTCGGCAACACCAGCAACTCTGCGGTCAGCGCGTGATCGGAATCCGCCTCCGCTAGAATGCGTCCGACAGCGTCGAGGAAGGCATCAGGAACAACGAGATCTTGACCCGTCTGCACCGCGGACACGAGTTCCAAGAGCAGCCGCAGAGACAGAGTTTGCGCCGCGTCGTAGCGACCCCAAGCATCGCCATCGTGGGCCATGCGGAATGCGAGCTCATCCGCAGGCTGCTCGAACTCCAGCTTCACGGGTGCGGAGAAATC
>CBESZZ010000281.1:0-5784 GCA_965534055.1 uncultured bacterium
GGCCGGTGGATCGATCGTGGGCCTGTCCGCGGTGCGGCACTCGTGGCGGCCGCAGTGACCGTGACCGAAATCGCGCTCTGGCATCTCGTGCCAATCTTCGGCCACGGCCAATGCTTCGCCCGCCCGCTCGCATTGGCGCCGTGGCTCGTGGCGTTCGCTGGATACACTGGTCTCGGAGGAGTCGTCTTCGCGTTGCTATTTACGCAGGGATTGTTGCTTGGCCTGCGCGAACGATCGACACGGCGTCGCGTGCTTCCCTGGGGAATCGTGTGCATCGCGCTGCTTACGGCACTGAGCGTCATGCGCTGGAACCGTCAGCTCGGCGACAGCCTCCGCATCGCGGTCGTTGGCAAGGTGCTGTTCCCCGAAACGTTCGACGGCGCGATTGCGGCCGGCGCCGAACTGCTTGTCACGCCGGAAACCGGACTTCGAGTGAACACCCGCGACGAGGCATTAAGCAAGTTCTCCACACTTGCGCAAACCCACGGATTGGCCGCCACGTATGGCGTTTGGTACTCGCCGAACAGCGACAATCGAGCTTGGACTTTCAACCAGCGTGGAGAACTTGTCGGCGAATACACCAAGTCGCACCTCATCCCTTGGCTTGAAGACTACACCCCGGGCAACGGTGAACTCGCTTCCACGGAACTCTACGGGCACCGCGTTGGTGCGATCATTTGCCAAGACGACAACTTCACGGATCTGGCGCGCGGCTACTCTCGCGACGAGGTGCGCTTACTCACCGTTCCAACGAACGATTGGCCAGCCATTGCGGAGCTGCATTTCGAGAACGGTTTATGGCGAGCGATCGAGTGTGGTTTTGCGATGGCTCGCGCAACGTCCAATGGAATCAACGCGTTGATCTCGCCGCGAGGAGAAATCATTGCGATGCTCCCTTGGGCCGAAGCGCGTGAACAAGTGCTCGTCAGCGACGTCACTTTGGGCGACGGGAACCCCACTTTTTATGCACGCTGTGGGGATTGGCCGATGCTGTTGCTGGGCCTCTCGGTGCTGATTGGCGCGCGCCGCACCACAAAGACAGGTCGAGAATCGAGCGTTCGAGATCCGCGGGAAGAAGGCAGCGAATTCCGCGTCGAACCATAGATCTTTCGGACCCGGGTCGTTCGGCCTCAGACGCTGACACCTGGCGCTGCCGAAACATGGTTCTGCCGAAATAGTTCTGCCAATCCCCATGCCGCTGCGATTCCAGCCCTCGCGCAGCGCACCGAAGCGACCCCTATTCTTGCCATGCACCATTCACGTTTTGGTTTCGCAGTTGCGGTAGTCGCAACCGCAGCACTTCTGCACGCCCAACAACCCGAGGCCGCTGATTCGCCTCAGCGAAGGCTCCACGCTGCGTTTCGAGCCATGGACTCTCTGCCAAGTTATCGCGTCGAGCGCACGCGCGAAGTCACCGGCGGCTCAGCGCAAATGGTGCAGCTGCGCGAGCTCTTCGCCCCGGACCGCATGGCGGCTGAGATGAAACGCACCACGCTCACCACATGGACGCCCGACCTGCTCTTTGCCACGGCAGATGAAGATAGAGAACACCTGGTGCAACGGGGTCATCGCGTGATCGCGCGCTTGGGCGAAGACGGCGAGTGGTTCCTGCGCAAACAGCGCTTCGCTCTTGGCGCTCGAGCTCCGCAGCCCTTGGATCCAACGATTCTCTTCGACGTGCTGCGCGAAATGGACCTCAACATCCAAGCAGGCGCTGGCTCAAAGGACGATACGGAGACATTCACCCTGACTCTCATCCCCGAGCAGGCGGGCGACCTGGTCTGGAGTGGCGCCCTCCCCCACATCGATGACGTGTTCTTGAAAGGTGCGGCGAACACCAAGCAGGACCAGGACGGGGCACCAAAGATCGCTCAGTGGCCGCAAGGCAAGTTCGCGCTTTGCATCACGGCAAACAAGAAGACACGCCTCGTGCATGACATCCGCGCGCGCATCGTCGAGCAAGACAACGTCGTGGTCACCATCGATGCAGGTGAGGGCGACGGTCCCGTAGGAGTCGAACCACAAGCGAACGAAAACCTCGCGGAGACCTTCGACCGGTTTCGCTCAGGCCTCCCAGCCACAGACACCAAGGGTCACATCGTGACGCTCTACACCTGGACGTTTAGCGAGCACGGCGCAGCGCGGCCGATGAAACTCAACGAGCGGGCGAAGCGCTTGCTGCGCATGACTCGCTAGTCATGCGGCATCCGTGCTCAGTAATCGGCTCGGCACTTTTCGCTAGCGCAGAACGACCCGAGGTCCTGAAGCGTCTCCGCGTTCCAGACGCCCAACCACCGCCGAAGCCAACACGCCAGCGTCGCGCAACGCCGCAGACACCGCGTCGCCTTCGCTTTCCGGAACGACAGCCATGAGCCCGCCGGACGTCTCAGCGTCGTAGACCAATGCGGCAAGTGCCGCGTCGGCTGAATCATCGACGACGGCCTTGCCCTCGAGGTTTGCACGCCCGCGCTTGGATCCGCCACTGAGCACGCCCTTCCGCGCAAGCTCCAGCGCCCCATCGAACACGGGCACCGCCGGTCCATCGAAGATCATCCGCAGCCCGTCGGTTCCAGCGATCATCTCGAACGCGTGCCCCATCAGACCAAAGCCGGTAATGTCGGTTGCGGCGCGCACGGTGAACCGTGCCAAGACTTCCGCGGCCCCTTTGTTCAAGGTCGCCATTTGCGTCATGGCCCCTTCGACCATGCGAGCATCGGCAGAACCCTGCTTGATCGATGTCGACACCGGCCCCATGCCCAGCGGCTTCGTCAGCACAACGACGTCGCCTTCTTGGCCACCCGTGTTGCGCCAGAACTTGTCGGGATGCACGAGGCCGGTCACCGCGAGACCAAACTTGATCTCCGTGTCGGTGACCGAGTGCCCGCCGCATAGCGCAGCATCGGCTTCGATGACCTTGTCCATGCCGCCCGCCAACACTTCGCCGAGCAGCTCGATGTCGAGGTCCTTCGGCCAGCAAACAATGTTGAGCGCAGTGAGCGCTTTGCCGCCCATCGCATAGACATCGGAGAGCGCATTGGCCGCGGCAATGCGACCAAACCAGCGCGCGTCGTCGACAATCGGCGGAAAGAAGTCGGTGGTCTGCACGAGCGCACGCTCGGCATCCAGCTTGTAGACCCCCGCATCCTCAAACCCGCCGTGACCGGCGAGGAGGTTGGGTTGGTCTTGTTTCGGCAACATGGCGAGAACCTGCCCGAGGCTCCCTGGGGGAAGCTTCGACGCTCAACCAGCTCCAGATGCGTAGCGGGTGAGACGGCGGTCTTGATCGTTAGTGCTTTCGGTGTCAGTCAAGGGAACCTCGGCGAGGAGCGTAGCGCGCTCTGGGGATCGGCGTCTGCTGATTCGAACATGTCGTGCCCGACCCGCTTGCGCATTCTTGATTGTGTGCTACCTTTCCGCGCATGGCCCTCCTGAAGCCGAGAACCGAACCCACGTCGACCCCGCAGAACACCGTTCTGCGGCGCGGTCACGTCGTTCAACCCACCTGACGGCACCACCTGCGCCGTAAGGCGGGGGTGTTTTCGAGCCAGTGCAGGTGTTTCAGGAGGCCGGACCAGATCTCGCGAGATGCGCGAGATCTGCCGGCGTCAGCCATGCGTCTAGACAAAGAATTCAAGAACCAGAACCTCGAGCACAAGCGTCAAACAGAGCTCCGACTGCTGGAAGTAGACCGCGAGGCCAAAGCGAAGATGCGCGCCCACCGCGCAGCACGCCGAGGCAAGGTTGCCACGCTGCTTGCGGCCGTCGACAACCCCAAGCATCGCGAGATCGCGGAGCCACTGCTCACAGCAGCGGGGCGCGGCAAGCTGCTGCAGGAGTATGGCCGCTTTCGTGAGCCACTCGTGCGGCTCGCGCGCCGGCACGATCAGTGGTTGCGCGACCCTCTCGATTGGACTCCGGACACCCACAACCCAGACCGCCAGTTCGCGTCGCTGCTTCGCCACCTCCTCGCGAAGTATCCCGTGCCTGCGTGGATGGACGCGGGCTTCCTTGAGAACGACGGGCGCACCGCGACATGGTTCATGCACGTGGGCAGCGGCCAGAACCTGCGCACTGCACGCACGCTGCCGTTCGCTCTGACCAAGAAGCAAGCACACCACGCCATGGCCGCCCCAGCAGGCGTGACCCCGGTTGGGGCATTGCGTCGCGCCATAGCTCTCGACCTCGGCTGCACGCCCCGCGTTGCGGAAGCGTGGATCGGATCACGCGTTGGGCGTCAGTTTTTTGCCGCGGAAGCAGAAGAGTTCTGGCTGTCCGTCGTGCGATGGTTCGCACGCGTCGCAGGCCCGATGTTCGACTCGTGCCGCGTCGGCCCCGCCTTGGACTATCTGCATCACTTGCGCTTCGAGCCGGCCGCTCAGGAACTGCGTCACGGTCGCTGGGTTCCATCCCCGCCGTTGCAGCCAAACCTGTCCATGCACGGACGCACGGTTCCAACACTGTTGGCGCAAGTCGAGCGCTGGCACGGAGGACTGAGTCGCGCCCGCCAGCGCCTGCACTGGAATCGCTCCAGCATCCCCGAAGCTTGTTGGGTCGAGGGCCGCGGAAGTTCGCTGACGCGTCTGTCCGTCCGTGAACTGTTGAGCACCGAGGCCCTCATGGCTGAGGGTCGGAAGATGGCGCATTGCGTCGCCAGCTATGACCGCTCATGCCACGGGGGACGATCGGCCATCTTCTCGATGTGCAGCCAAACGTCCGAAACGGAAGCGCCCAAACGACACTTGACCGTAGAGGTGGACCGCGGGCGCGGCGAAGTCGTGCAGATTCGCGGGCGCTTCAACGCGTTCGCGACTCCGGCCGAAGCGCGCTGGCTTCGCGCCTGGTTGAGTGGCACGAAGCTCGCGCTCAGCCGATGGGCCGAGCACGAGTTAAGTCGGGGGGGTTAGCCGTTGGTACAGGCGTCCAAACAGCACTCACCATGTCGCGAACGGTGGCAGGGCACCGTTCGCGACATGCTTGGCACCTCGTGCCGAAAGGCCCGCGAGTTTACTTGCTGATGATTTCCGTCCTCAGGCCATCGCTTCCCGCGACTCCACTGGGAACCGTCGCGTCCAAGATCAACACCTGTTGGTAGAGCTCCAAACCGCCGAGATTTGGCGAAGGCGGAATCGGCAGTGGCAGCACCGCAGACCCCAAGGGATCCATGACCACCAGGAAAGTGGCGGCACCCGCTGGTTCGACCCAGATTTGCACCCCAGCGAGAACGAGGTTGGTCGGGGCGAAGTTGATGAGCACGAGCCCGAGTGCGCTCGGCGGAGAGTTGTCGATCAACAGCTCAGTCGAGTAGGTCGCCGGTGGATTTTGCACCAACGCCGTCGACGTCTCGATCGTCGGGTCTCCGAGCATGCCGGGCACAGCGACTCCGTAGTGCTCGACCATGCAGACCGACAACACCGTGTCGAAGAGACCTGGTTGACCTGGCAACAACACGTTGCCCGCCCACTGGAAAGCGCCGGTGTAGTCTCCAGGGCCAAACGGTGGCAGGGTTCCTGCCAGCACACCGCCGGGGAGCACCACGCCGTCCGCCAACCCGAGTTCACCGACGCCGAACACACCAACATCCGAGTGCGTATGGCCGTAGCCGATGAAGTCCACGAAGTCGTTGCCTTCGCGCACCAGATGGTTTGCACCCGAACCGCTCGCCTTGTTGGTCCCGAAAATTCCGGCAACGTCGAGATCTGAGTAGTTGAACACGTCGATCGTGAGCGCTGCATTGCTGTCGTTGTGGATGATCAAGGCGCTCGTGAGCAACCCCGCGTCGCTGCC
>CBESZZ010000282.1:0-5762 GCA_965534055.1 uncultured bacterium
ATCGCTGACCTTCGCGGCGCATTGCGCGCGGACCTGGAGGCGTCGGCGCCCATCACTAAACGCGGCAGAGACCACAGGGTGCGCCGCGATTTGCTTCACCTTGGGTGCGCGACGATCCGTGTGGAATGTGAGCGAGTGGCTCTCAGCATCCACGGCGCGAAGCACGACCACTCGGGCTTCGGGGTCGTAGTTCTGGTCGGCATCGCCGCGCGTCGCGACCACGGGCCAGTGAAAGCCGTGCCGGTGTTCCACGACAGCGCGGGTGAGTTCGCGCCATGCGCGCGAGAGAAGTTCTTCGAGGTCGGTGTCCACGTGTGGGCCATCATGGACGCGGCTCTCGCAGACCCGAAGCTCCCGTTCGAATTTGCTTTGCGCCCCGGTCTGGCTCCAGAGCGCCCCGGACCGGTGCGGCGGGGTGGGTTGGCCCTGTGTCTTGCGCCTAGCGGCGGCGCAGGATGCGCATTGGCTTGCGCAAGCTGCGGTCGCCCGTGAGCTCATACTCGAGCTCCAGGGCGTAGAGCATCTGGCGCAGTGTCGAGCCGCGGAGGCTCACGCCGATGATCGGATCAAATACCGGCAGGGCAGCGAGGGTTGGTACCAGGGCGGGCGCGGCTGCCTCCACGGCTTCCGCGCCACCGAAGGACGCTTCCATCGCGCGAGCTTCCATGGAGCGCTCGGTGCGCAGGTTCGCTTCGGCGGTGAGGAACTGCTGCCGCTTGGTGTCTGCTTCCTTGCGCGCGTCCGCGCCATCCGCCGAGCGCTTGTCGAGGTCTGCGACCGTCAGGCCGTCGTTCTCGATCTTGTAGACGCTGGTTTTCGCGATGAAGACCGTGCCGCCTTCGATACGGATTTCGTAGATGCCGTCCTTCTCTTCCACGAGTACGCCTTCCAACGCGGGGGACAGGGAACCTTCGGCCAGCGTGGCGTCATCGCCTTCTGCGCCGATGTAGAACTTGTCGGCCTTGGCGTGCGGTGCGAAAACCACCGAGGCGAGGGCCACGGCGGTTGCGATCAGGGGGTGCTTCATGGGGTCTCTCAATGGGGTTTGGGGGCGCAAGAATACCCTTTCCCACGGGCTTGTCCGGATGCTCCCACCCAGCCCTTGGCCATCCCGCCATGCCATGGCGTCTTGCCGAGTCCCCCTGACCTAATGCGCGTCCAACCAGGTGCGGCCGTGGCCCATGGCGACCTCCAGAGGCACGATCAGATCCGCTGCGCCCTCCATCGACTCCTTGACCAAAACGCCCACGGCGTCGATCTCGGCGTCGGGCACATCAAGCACCAGTTCGTCATGAACTTGAAGCAACATGCGCGCTTGGAAGCCACCCTCCTTCAACCGGGCGTGCACGCTCAACATTGCGCGCTTGATGATGTCTGCGGCGGTGCCCTGAATGGGTGTGTTCACCGCCATGTTCTGGGACGTGATGCGTTGCATCGCGTTGGTGGAGTCGATCTCGGGAAGTCGCCGTCGGCGCCCGTCGAGGGTGCGAACTTCGCCGTCCTCCTGCGCCTTGGCCAACGTGGCGTCGAGGAAACCCTTCACGCCGGGCAACGCTTGGAAATAGCGCTCGATGAACTTCTTCGCCTCGGGTGGCCGCATGCCGGTTTCGCTGGCTAGGCGCGACGCACCCATGCCGTACATCAACCCGTAGTTGATGGCCTTGGCCTGGTTGCGAAGCTCGGGGGACACCATCGCGGGGATCATGCCGTGGACCAGTGCTGCGGTGCGCTGGTGGATGTCCTCGCGCTTGCGGAACGACTCGACCAGCGCCTTGTCCTTGGAGAAGTGCGCCAGGATCCGCAGCTCGATCTGGCTGTAGTCCGCGGAGAGCAGTTGCCAACCCTTGTCGCGGGCCACGAAGGCCTTGCGCACTTCGCGGCCTTCTTCGGTCCGGATTGGAATGTTCTGCAGGTTCGGATTGTCTGACGAAAGGCGGCCCGTTGCCGCAACGGCCTGGTTGAAGCTCGTGTGGATACGGCCCGTGTCTGGATTGACCATCTTGGGCAGCGCTTCGACGTAGGTGCCGTTGAGCTTCACGAGCTGCCGGTACTCAAGCAGCATCTGCGGCACTTCGTGATGGGCGGCGAGCTTCTCGAGCATCGCTGCGTCGGTCTTCCACTGGCCCTTCGGCGTCTTCTTTGGACGTACGCCGGCGGCCTTGTGAACTTCCAGCTGATCGAACAGCACGACACCGATCTGAGCAGGGGAGTTGAGATTGAAGGGCTCGTCGCTGCGTTCGAAGATGCGCTCTTCGATCTGCTGCGAGCGCGTGGTCAGCTTGGCGGAGAGCGCATTCAAATGGTCGACATCGACGCGGATGCCTTCCCACTCCATATCGAGAAGCACCGGGACCAGCGGAAGCTCGATGTCGTCGAGCACGGGGCGTACTTTTGCTTCGTCCATCTCCGCGGCGAGCTTCGATCGTAGGCGCCAGGTGAACTCGGCATCCTCGCACGCGTATTCGCTGGCAGCATCGATGTCGACGTCGTTGAACGTCTTCTGCTTCTTGCCGACGCCGAGTAGCTGCTTGGTCGGAATCTTACGTTTGTCGAAGTACTGCAAGGAGAGCGCGTCCAAGCCGTGCGCCTGCACGCCCGCGCCAACGCAGTAGCTGGCGAGCATCGTGTCGAAGTCCAACCCCTGCATCTCGATGCCCGCGCGTCGAAGCACGCCGAGGTCATACTTGGCGTTCTGGATCGTCTTCTTGACGTTCGAATCCTCGAGTAGCGGCCGAATCGCCTCGACCAACGCCGCTGGACCGCCGGCAAGCACCGGCGGGTCGAGATTGAAGGGTACGTAGAACGCTTCACCGTCGACGTCACTAAACGAGACACCAACAAGATCGGCCTGCATCGAATCGAGGCTCGTCGTTTCCGTGTCGAACGCGAAGCTCCCCGCCTTACGCAATCGTTCGATCAGCGCCTGCAGCGACGCTTCGTCCCGGACCATCGTGTAGGTGTGCTCGAGGTCGATGGTGGGTTTTGGCGCCAACCCTTTCAGCAGCGTGTTGAACTCGAACTCCTTGAACAGCTCACGCAATGCACTTTCATCGGGCGCGGGAGGACCGATCTCATCCAGACCACAATCCAGCGGGACGTCCAGGCGGATCGTGACCAGGTCCCGCGAGAGCAGTGCTAGGTCGCGGTTCTCCAGTAGCGTCTTGCGGATGGAGGGCTTCTTCACCTCCTCAGCGCGAGCGAGGATTGTGTCGAGGTCGCCAAACTCTTGCAGCAGATCTGCAGCGGTTTTCTTGCCCACCTTCGGTACGCCGGGGACATTGTCAGACGAGTCGCCCATGAGGGCTAGAAAGTCTGCCACTTGCGTCGCTTCAACACCCCACTTGGCGACGACTTCATCGGGGCCGATGATGTCGGGTGCGGCAGTGCTGGAGCGCAGATCCCAAAGTTTGATGTCGTCGTCGACGATCTGCATGAAGTCCTTGTCGCCTGTGACGATGTAAACCTGCATGCCTTGCTTTTTCGCGGCGACTGCGAGAGTCGCGATGACGTCATCGGCTTCGTGCCCCGGACTGGAGGAGCTGCGGATGCCGTAGGCAGCAACCACGGCTTCGATGTCGGAGAGTTGCGCGAGGAACTCTTCCGGTGCGCTTTCACGCGTCGCTTTGTACTCGGGATAGAACTTCGTGCGTTCGAGTTCGCTCGTGGGGCCGTCGAAGGAAACGGCGATGTGCTCTGGCTGCTCCTGCCTGAGCAACGCGTCGAGGCTGGTGCTGAACGCGAATGTTGCGGAGGTCGGATGGCCCGCGCGGTTGGTCATGCTCACCGTTCCGCCGCGCGTGATCGCGTGGTACGAACGGTACGCCAGCGCCGTTCCGTCGATCAGGAACAGGCGGTCCTTCGCGGCGTCCCCTTTCCCGGTGGACTTGGTCTGGGCCTTCCTCTCGTTGCTTCGCTGGGCTGCGCTCATGCCCGCAAGTTAGCGGGAGCCGGTCGTTCAGAGCACGTACTTCAGCAACACGAATCCGCCGACCAAGATCGTACAGAACGCGAGGGTGACGAGGCCAAGCCGTTTCTCGATGAAGTCCCGCACCTGGGCGCCGTAGCGGCGCAGGAGGGCTGCAACGAGGAAGAACCGCGCTGAACGGCTGATCGCAGAGGCGAGCACGAAAACGCCGAAGTTCACGTCCTGGTGGCAGACGCCCGCCGTGATCGTGATCACCTTGTAGGGGATCGGGGTGAAGCCCGCCGTGAAGACGATCCAGAAGTTCCAGTCCCCGTAGAGCTCGGACACCTTGCTGAATTTCTCCGGCGTGAAGCCGGGGATGTAGTCGAAGCAAATTTGGTCGAGCCCGTTCTCCCAGAAGAAGTAGCCCAGCGCGTAGCCGAGCATGCCGCCCAAGACCGAAGCGATCGAACACCATGCGGCGAAGCGCCAAGCCTTCGCCTTCTCGCCCAACACCAGTGGGATGAGCAGGACGTCTGGTGGAATCGGGAAGAAGCTGCTCTCCGCGAACGACAGCACGAACAGCGCGGGCGTCGCGTATGCGGTGTAGGCCCAGCCGAGCACCCAGTCGTAGAACCGGCGCAGCAAGCCGCGCTTGGGCTGCGGACTGTCGGGTGCGGGCGTGGCGGGGGAGTTCGGCGTCGAGTCGGGCATGGGGTTAGCGTTCTTATCGGCGATTCGCGGGCGCTTTTCTGCCCTGTTTTGCCGAAGCCGCGTCTGCGCGCCCCGCGCGGCCTGTGCTGCCGGGTTCGTCTGCGGCATTCTGGCAGCGGCGATCTACTGGGCCGGATCGGTCAGCTGCAGCTCCGTGGCGAGCAGCATGGTCGGGCCCTCTTCACCGCGGGGTGCGAGCTTCGGCGTGGCGAGGACAGTGGCCTCAAGTCCCACCGCGGCTCGAATCTCCTCGAACCGGTGTGCGCCGCGAACCAGCCGCACGGTGAGAATCGTGCCGTCCTGGGCGACCCGAACCTTCAGGTCGATGCCCCGGGGGTCCAGCTGTGGATTGGCCAAGATCTTCAATCCAGGAATCGTGAAAGTCGGTCGGGAGTTGCCTGCACCGAACGGGCCCAACAGCTCGAGCTTGCGGACCACTCGGGGGTCCAGGTCCTTGAGCTTCGCAAAACCGTCGGAGTTCCGCCCCGTGTTTGGTTGCCGCAGTCGGCGGACGACGCCATCGAACGCGGCGCGAAAGCCTTCCAGTCGACCCTGCTCGATCTCCAGTCCTACGGCAGCCGCGTGACCGCCATAGGATCCCAAAAAGTCACCGCACTCATGCAGCGCATTGCGAAGGTGTAGCCCCGGTGGGCAGCGCCCTGAACCGCGTCCGACCGTATGCCCGTTCGCGTTGCCGTCGTCGTCGGTCGGGAACGAGATGAGCAGCGTGGGTTTGTGGGTGGACTCCGAAATGCGCGATGCAACGATTCCCAAGACTCCCGGATGCCAACCCGCGCCACCTAGCACGATGGCCGCATCATCGCTCTTGCACTCCTGGGCAATTGCTTCGCGGACCGTCTCCGTCAGTTCACGTTCGACTTCGCGGCGGTTGTTGTTGTGCTTCTCGAGAACCTTCGCGGCTTCTTGGGCGTCCGCGTAGCCCTTCGCGGTCAGGAGCCTGACCGCCTCAAGCGCGCTGCCCATCCTGCCGGCGGCGTTGATGATCGGGGCGATGCGGAACGCGATGTCGTCCACCGTGGGCACGCGGTTGTTGCGGATTCCGGCGATGTCGAGCAGCGCCTTGATGCCGGGATTCGCGCTGACCGCAAGGGCCCGGAGTCCGTGGGTGACCATCACGCGGTTC
>CBESZZ010000283.1:0-5754 GCA_965534055.1 uncultured bacterium
GAACTGTTGCGCCAGCCGCCGGAAATTCATGCAGACGCGGCGGACTACGCACTGATCAACATCGTCGGCGTGTTGCCGTATCTGGCATTCAACCTGCTGCGAAACTTGGTCCAGGCTCGCGGCCGTGCAGCGGTGTTGATCGTTGTGGTCGTGATTGCAAACGCGGTGAACTTCGCCCTGGATCTGTGGTTTATCGGCGGTGGCTGGGGATTAGCTGCCCATGGAGTCCACGGTGCGGGATGGGCCACGGTCGGTACTCGGTGGGCCATGTTTCTTGTGTTGGCGTGGCTCGCCAGCCCGTGGGTCCGAGAGGAGCTGCACGATCTACGTCTCTGGAGAGTCGCGAACCCCACCCGCCGCGTGCTCGCGTTCGGGCCGCTCTGGCGCATGTTTCGGCTAGGGGCTCCGGCCGGCATGCAGGCGTTCCTCGAAGTCGGAATCTTCTCGGCGACCGGGTTCTTCATTGGCGCCATGGGCACCGGCCAACTCGGGGGTCATCAAGTTGCGCTGATGCTGTCGGCAACAACGTTCATGGTGCCTGTAGGGATCAGCGTTGCGGCAGCCGTTCGAGTGGGTCATGCGATCGGCGCAAACGACATGCCTCGCGCTCGACTGGCTGCGCGCGCCAGTATCTTGACGTCCGTCGTCGTCATGAGCGTGTTCACTTCGGTGTTCTTGACGGCACCAAACCAGCTTGCCAGCCTGTTCACGGACGCGCCGCAAACACTCGCTGTTGCCGCCAGTCTGATGCCCATCGCCGGCATCTTCCAGGTGTGCGACGGTTTGCAGGTCACCGCGATCGGCATCCTTCGCGGCACCGGCGACACCCGCACTCCAATGCTGGCCAATCTGTTCGGATTCTGGGGGCTCGGCCTGCCGACCGGCTACTACCTAGGCACGGTTCGAAACCTTGGTCCAGCCGGCTACTGGTGGGGACTCGTGGTCGGACTCAGTGCCGTCGCCGTGGTGCTACTCATCCGCGCCCGCATCGCGCTGCGTCGTGAAGTGACGCGCTTGCAGATGGACTAGAGCCGCGACCCGGGCGGTTCGCACATGCGATCCCCGCGACCGCGCACCCGTGTTCACCGCGTTAGTTGGCCAACGCCGTGGCGTTCCAAGCGGCGATGCGCGAACCGTTCGCGAACATCTCCAGAATGCCCAGACCTGCATGAGGCACACTCAGGCTCACGCAGTGTGACAGCCGCAACCCAAGCATCGCGGCCGCAAAGCCAGACAACAGGGAACCAGGCAGAACCAAGACCAAGCCCTTGCCCAGCGAAGCCTTGGATTGTTCGGCCCACCAGCCGAGCAGCCTCTCGACCGATTGCCCGAGGCTCTCTCCGCCGGGTGCCGTGGTCTCGCCAAACTCGCTGAAAAACGCAGTGACCTTTTCGCCTTCGTCCCGCGCAATCTCGCTCCATCGCCGGCCTTGCCAAGAGCCCATCTCCTGGTCGCGCAGCCGAGGATCTTCTTGGTGCTTGAGCCCACGAGCCTCCGCGAGCGCCCGCGCCGGCCCCGCGCACTGAGGCTGCTGACTGCTCCACACCGCATCGACGGACAGTGGCCCCATGATGCGCAACCACTCGGCGGTCTGTGCTCGCCCGCGATGGCCCAAGTCCGCAGGCCCCGCACCTACCGCGAGTTCCGCGTGTGACGTTTCCAGTTCGGGGTGCCGGAACAAATACAGGCGGCAGTAGTCAGTGATCTCGGGTAGCACGCGATTCTCGCAAAGAAGTAGAGACGGCCACGGGTTGCAACAAACGCAGCGAACCATGCTGCTTTTCAGTCCCGCGGATCGAGCCTGCATGCAGTGCGGGTATCCTCGGCGCGGTGTCTGCTCCGAACAACCCTCCGCTCGTCGTCTTGGACTGCGGGAGCACGTCCATCAAGGCAGCTCTCGTGGGCATCGACGGCGCGCTGGTGCCTTCGACGATGCGGCACGCGCCCTTTCCCCCACAGTTGGCCGCTTCGGGAAAGAGCCCTTGGCCCGAATCCCTGTGTTTCGAAGTGGATCCCGCGGCGCTGCGTGCCGCAGTCGAAAACGTCCTACATCCTTGGCTGACTAATGAGCGCTCGCTGCGGCTGGGATTCGCTTGCCAACGATCTTCGTTCTTGCTGTTCGATCGTCGTTCCAATGCGCCGCTGACGCCGGTTGTGAGCTGGCGCGATCGCCGCGCCGAAGCATGGTGTGCTGCCAACCCCATGCCGGATCTTCCCGCGGCTACCGGCTTGCGGCTCGGCCCGCACTACGCACTGCCAAAGCTCGCCGCGATTTTGGAGCAGCGCCGAGACCTCGCCACGGCCGTCGCCCGTGGCGAAGCGTGCTTCGGCAGTCTCGAGACGTGGCTGATGCATTGCTGGTCCAAGGGCGCGGTGTTCGCGACGGACCCAACCATGGCCGCGCGAACCCTCGGTGTCGCGACTGGCGGGGATCAGTTCGACCCCTCGCTCCTGGCACGCTTCGGAGTCCCACCTGTGGCCATGCCTAACATCGTCGGCGAACCGCTCCGATGGATCTGCAAGTTCGGAGACACACCGATCGAAATGGAATGCGCCGGCATTGCGGATCAACAGGCGGGCGCGTGGTCCGCTTTGGGCGGCCGTTCGAACCCGGAGCAGGGAGCTCTGCTGAACTTCGGCACGGGCACCTTCGTGCTATTGCCGACAGGGACCTCCCCGCGGAACGTGCAAGACTGCTTGACCGGACCCCTGTGGCCAGGCGTATTGCAGTCAGACGCGCCAGCCCGAGCGACGCAATATCTGGTCGAAGGCACCGTGCACGCTGGCGCATCGATCCTCAGCGCAACGTCGCAAGGCAAACGCTGGTGCGAAACCGCGACCCGAGACCTCTATTGCTTGCCCGACGTCGAAGGGACGGGCGCGCCACATTGGACCGCACACCGTGGCCCCACATGGCTTCCCGCCAAGCCGGCCGACCCAGAGCTTGCGTCCCAGATCGAAATGGAAGGGCTGGTGTTTCGCGCGGCGAACCTCTTGACCTCAATGGAGACAGCTCTCGGCGATGATCCTCGCGAGGTCTTCGTCGCGGGTGGTGTAGCCACCCGCGAAACGGTGCTCTGTCGCGCGCTGGCTGCGACACTCGATCGCCCTGTCATGCACCTAGACCATCCCGAAGCCGGCTTGCTCGGTGCCGCGGCTCGCTTTCTCGCGGCGCCCCCCGCGCGACCAATGAGCGTCACGATCGAACCCGATCCAGAGCTGTCTTGGCTACAAGAGAAACACGCGGCGTGGCGTGCGACGATCGACGAGTTCCTCCAACAACCAATCTCATCCATATGAAGTCCTCGAACTTCACGGGCCCCATCGCTGGCCTCGCCCTCGCGTTCGCGATCACGTCTTGCATTGGTGTGCGCGACGCTTCGAGTGAGACGACATCCGAGGGAAACAACAACCAGGCCCCCACGCCGCAACCGCCACTCAAACTCTCGAGAGTCTTGTCAGAGCTTCCAGCCCGAAGCCAAGCAGTGCTCAAGAACGCAGCAGCGCACCGCCTGCAGATCGCGCTTGCCATTCCCGTGCGTTCGGCGAGTGGCCAGTTGGTGATGCATCAACAGACCTTCGGAGACTTGTCGACCTACTTCTATCCCGCGAGCACCGTAAAACTGTGCGCAGCCATCGCGGCGATTGAAACGATTCACGAAATCAATACGGAGCAGGGCACGGCCTTCGATCTGGACACGCCACTGCGCATCGAGCCAAGGTTCCCAGATGACCGAGCAGTCGACACGGACCCTACGAATCACGTCGCTGGGACGATCACCGTCGGCCACGCGATTCGCAAGATCGGCTTGGTGTCCGACAACGCGGCGTTCAATTGGCTCTACGAGTTCGTCGGCCAGGAAGCGTTGAACGCGAACATGCGCCGCGCTGGATTCGAGTCGGTGCGCATCTTGCATCGACTCTCCGAACGACGCAGCCTGCTGGAGAACCGCCAAAACCGCGCCGTCACGCTCTTGGACATGAATCGAACTCCCGTGTTCAGGGTTCCAGACCGAACGAGTGACTTCGAAGAGAACAACGCGGACATCCCAGGGCTCGATCTTGGTGAGGCCTTCATGCGTGAAAGTCAGCGAGTGTCTGGCCCGTTCTCATTCAAGACGAAGAACCGCATCTCTCTTCAAGATCTGCAGGGCATTCTGGCAGCGGTCGTGCGGCCGGACATCCGCACGGCCCGGCCCGGCTTCGATCGATGGACGATCCGTGAACGCACTCGATTGATTCGTGCGCTTGGGGACGCTCCCGGCGAGTCCGACAATCCGCGCTACAACGCCGAACACTATCCGCAGGACTACGCCAAGTTCGCGGGCACCGGCGCATGGCGTGCGCGCTCAGCAGACGATGTTCACGTCTTTGCAAAGACCGGTCGCGCGTACGGATTCACAACCGAAAATTGCTACATCGAAGACCAAACTTCGGGTGCGGGATTCTTCCTTGCCGCGACTCTCTACACCAACCCGAACGGCGTCCTGAACGACGATACGTATGGCTACGCGAAGACCGCGGATGTGTTCTTGGCAGACCTGGGGGAAGCACTGACGCAAGCAATCCTGCCGGGGCCAACGCGCTAGGCCGCGAGCGTTCTAGGACACCACATCCACCACCGCTCGACCGCGGGTCGCCAGCGCCAAAGCCTCGATGAAGTGCTCCCGATCGCGCTTGGCGATTGCTGCCGTCAACCGCACCCGATGGCCGTGGTCTGCAGCTAAATCCTGCGCATCGTGCTCGATTAGAACGGAACGAACCGCAGCTTCGTCTGCGTAGTCACACCCCACGCTGAGTCGTTCGCGGTCGATCACTTCAACCAACGACGCGGAACTCAAGACTGCGCGCGCGGCTCCGCCGTAGGCCCGAACCAATCCCCCCGCTCCCAGTTTCGTGCCGCCGAAGTAGCGCGTAACCACCACCACCGTGTCCACAATGCGAAAGGCTTCGAGCTGCCGAAGGATCGGTCGTCCCGCAGTGCCACCAGGCTCGCCGTCGTCGGAGGCTCGATGCAACGAACCATCCGGTGCAAGTCGGTAGGCAAACGCGTGATGGTTCGCGTGAGAGTGTTCAGCTCGCAAGGAACGCACGAACTCCATCGCCGCATCTTCATCCTGAATTGGCGACGCAGCCGCTAGGTGCCGACTGTTCTTGATGGGATCCGGCTCATCGCGATGGACTGCGGCAAGCGTGAAGGCGCGGTCATCCGGCCCGTCTTCAGAACCTGGAAGACGCGACGACGAATCACTCCCTCGCGTGGCCATCGATGATCTGCTGCACAACGCTCGGATCAGCCAGCGTCGTTGTGTCCCCCATCTCGTCGTATTTCCCAGCTGCCACGTTGCGGAGAATACGTCGCATGATCTTGCCGCTTCGCGTCTTGGGTAATCCGGCGACTACTTGAATTCGATCCGGGGTCGCGATGGGCCCGATGGCCTTGCGCACCTGCTGCTTCAAAGCCTCCACAACACCCGCTGGATTCATGTTCTCCGCGGCGGTGCACGGGATGACGTAGGCGTAGATCCCCTGCCCTTTGATCTCGTGAGGGAATCCAACCACCGCAGCTTCCGACACGTACTCGTGGGCCACGAGGGCCGATTCGACCTCGGCGGTGCCCATGCGATGTCCGGAGACATTGATCACGTCGTCGACCCGACCGGTGATCCAGTAGTAGCCATCCGAGTCCCGATGGCAGCCGTCTCCGGTGAAGTAGTGACCGGGGTAGGCGGAAAAGTACGTCTCCAAGAACCG
>CBESZZ010000284.1:0-5728 GCA_965534055.1 uncultured bacterium
TCCGGCCGCCAAAGCACACCGCGATGCGGCCGAGCAACTTCTGGCGCCAGTGGTTGTAGTCGTCCTTCTCGGGCAACGACATCGTCGCGCCCAGGGAGCGACCGCGCGAGACGATCGTCACCTTGTGCACCGGGTCTTGGTCCGGCGTCAGGCAAGACACGAGAGCGTGGCCGGCCTCGTGGTAGGCGGTGACCTTGCGGTCTTCTTCTTCGATGGCGCGTGAACGCTTTTCGCGGCCCCAGCGCACACGGTCGCGTGCTTCTTCGAGGTCGGCGAGTTCGATCGATTCCTGGTTTTTCATTGCCGCGAGGATTGCGCCCTCGTTCATCACCGCCGCGAGCTCAGCGCCCGAGAAGCCGGGCGTCGCGCGGGCGATTACTTCCATCTCGACGATTGGGCTGAGCTTCACTTTGCGCGCGTGCACCTTGAGGATCGCCATGCGGCCCTTGACGTCCGGCATGTCGATAGTGACCTGGCGGTCGAAGCGACCGGGACGCAGCAGAGCCGGATCCAACACGTCGGGGCGGTTGGTCGCGCCGACCAAGATGATGCCTTTGTCGCTGTCGAAGCCGTCCATTTCCACGAGGATGGCGTTGAGCGTTTGCTCGCGCTCATCGTGGCCGCCGCCCATGCCGGTGCCGCGCTTGCGGCCGACGGCGTCGATCTCGTCGAGGAAGATGATGCACGGGCTAGCTTCGCGAGCCTGCTTGAACAGATCGCGCACGCGGCTTGCACCAACGCCCACGAACATCTCGACAAAGTCAGATCCGGAAATGCTGAAGAACGGCACTTCCGCTTCACCCGCGATGGCTCTTGCGAGCAGCGTCTTGCCGGTTCCCGGTGAACCGATCAGCAACACGCCCCGTGGGATGTGCCCGCCGAGTTTCGCGAACTTGCCGGGGTTCTTGAGGAACTCGATGATCTCTTTGACTTCCGCCTTCGCTTCTTCCATCCCGGCGACGTCGTCGAACGAGATGTTCGTACGGTTCTCGCGGGTGTAGAGCGCTGCCCGGCTGCGGCCGAACGACAGCACTCCGCCGCCGCCTCCCGGTGAGCGAACCTGACGCAGGATGAAGAACCAGATGATCGCCAGCACCAAGATCCATGGGCCGATCGTGCCGAGCACGTAGATCAGTGCGGTGTTTGGTTGGCTGAAGCTGAACGCGCCCGGATCTTGGTGCAGCGTCCAATCTCGGAACGGAATACCACGGCTTTGGAGCGCGTTGCGCAGGTCGGTGAGCGTCACTCCGCCTGGGTCGGTCGTCGACGCTCCGCTGACCTGCACGTACTCATCGCGGTCGCCGCGCTGCACCGTGGCGGTCATGTAGTTCTGACGCGTGGAGCCCTGGGCCTCGCGGGGGATCTCGGTGACGAACCATGCGTTCTTCACGCTGATGACCGGCTCGGTGGCGGGTTTGGTACCGTCGGCCGGCTCGCCGTTCATGTCTGCCAAGAACCCAGCGGCGCCGCGCGTGGAATACGCGGTGGTGTCGAGTGGTCGGCGCGTCAGGCTGTGAACCTGGTGGATGAATTCTTGGTCGCCGCGCAGATAGCTCTGCAGGACGACTTCCATGCCGCTGACCTGTTCGCTGCCGCTACGGATCCTTGCTGTCGCGATGCCGTCCGTCGAGATGTTGACTTGGCTCACCTCGCCGCGAAGGAGGTGACGCATGAAGCCGTCGAACGAGTTGTTGCTGTCCGGTCCGGCCTGCGAAACGACGACGAACAACGCCATCATTAACGCCAAGATGAGGATGACGCCGCCCAGCCCGCGGGGCTTCTTGCGGGGCTCTTCAGCGTTTGGCTTGGGGGGTTCCGGTTTGCTCATGGTCTCTGGTGGTCTCGTCCGCAGCGATCCAGATCGCGAAATGGACGAACGGTGGTGGCGGAGGGGATTGCTCTAGCGCCCCAATCCTTGGGCACACGCATCATGGGGGACAGGCTGCGGGAGGATCACCCCCTGCTTCATGGATCGTCAAAAACCGCTCTCCAAGGCGAGCACGATCTTGCGCGCGAGGTCTCGCGCAAGCTCCGGTTGCACACTGGACAGCGATTCCTGGATCGACGAGCGGTATTCCACGCGATCCAGGACCGGGCGTTCCATCAGTACGCGGCCGCTACCCCGCTCTGTGAGCCGCATTCCGGCCGCGATCTCCAAGGCGCCTTCAACCACGGGGAGCGCGCGGCTGCCGGTGACTAGCGCCCGGCCACGGTCGACCTCCAACACGATGTGGAGAATTGCGTCGGCGTCTCGCGGGGTCGATGGGAGGAATCCGCCTCGGGTGGACAATTCTTCAAGAACGGCGCGGGTGATGGGAATTTCGAGGCGCTCCCTGAAGGTCTCGTTGCCCACGACTCGCACGGCGATGCGGCGGATGCCGCGTTCGTGGAGCTCGTTGCCCATGGTGTAGCCACAGGCCGAGGCCGAGAGCAGTACACCGGCCAGGGCGACGAGGCGTTTCACGGACGAGCCGCTGCGGACGGTGGGGGTCATTGGTTGCCCTGCCGTTCGCGTTTGGCCGCGAGATCCAGGAGTCGGCGAGCTTCGCGCCCCGCCGGGGTTTCGGGGAAGCCTGCCGCCAGCTCTAGATGGCGGGCCCGACCGGTGGAATTGTCGACGGTTTCGTAGAAGACCGCGACCGACAGGTAGTGCGACGCAATCCACCGCGTGACCTGCTCTTCTGCCGCCGTCGCTTCTTCCACCATCGCAACCTGCTCGGGCGAATCGACGAGGAACGCGCGCAGTTCGTTCTGAGCCTTCTTCATGGCTTCGACGTCGTAGTCCGGACCCTCCAGAGCGCGGTGCAGGCTCATCGCGATGCGGAACCGCGCCAGGTCGAACCACTTCCGGTCCAGCTGCAGAAGCTCCTTGAAGCGCGCGAGCGCCAGCGGCCAGTCTTCTTCTTCGTAGGCCTGCTCGCCCAACAGCCGCAGTGCGTCAGCCTGGTGCGCGTTGCGTGGGTGGTTCGTGATCAGATGCTCAAGCACCCTCCGCCCGGCCCGGGGACCGTCTCCGAACCCAAGGAACGAGGGATCCTTGCCGATGAGTTGGCGACCTGCTTCGAACTCGAGGTCCTCCTCGGCGCGGCGCTCTTCGCTGAATGGAAAGTCCTGCGCGAACGATCGAACCACCCGGAAAGCCTGCCAAGGTTCTCCCGCCGCGAGCTGGATCTGTCCTGTCAGTCTGCGCCGGCGGGGCTCCAAGACGTTCGGCATGACGTCGGGTTCGACTGACGTCGCGGTTTCCAACGCGCGTTCGATGTCGCCTTGGTCGAACGTCCGCTGGAGTCTATCCAAGAACTCGGTGGGGTTGGTGACCGCGAGGGGTGGTGGTGCAGTGCCGCACCCCCAGGGGCTCAAGGCACCCAGTCCAGCAACCGCGCACGCGAGCGCAGACATTGGCGAGCGGCTGCGGCCGGCATCCCGTCGTTCGAGCATTCCACCATGAGACCGCGACGCCCGTGGATCCACCAGACTCGAATCCTCAGGGATTCCCTTGCTCGGCTCTCGCTGTGCCCTGGGCATGGGCCGGAGCCACGCCGCAGTATGCCAGCGCCCTGAACCTTGGCGCATGAGGGAGAACCTCAGCGAGCCAGCCAGCCACGATCCCAGCCGCACCGTGCATGTGGGCGGGCGCCTGCAGGGTTGGCCAGAGCGTGCCTTTCGTGTGCGCCAAGCGGTGCAGAAGTTCGCGGGCTTCGCTGGAAATTGCCCGGGCCCCTGCCGGGCGGTGCTTGGGGCACGAGATGCCGCCACTGACGCCGGCGGCGCCCGGGCCGCGGGGCATGGCGTAGATGGTTGTGGACCCAGCCAGTGGCTCCCCGCCCTCGCTGCAGCGTTCCAGGTCGGGTAGCACGCCGTGATGGGCCAGCAAGCGCAGTTCGAGCCCGAGGCAAACCCGCGGGAGCGTGGGCTCCGGGGCGCGTTCTAGCAGCCGGAGTCCACCGCGCACCAAGTCGTACAAGTCGGCGTCCGGGCGATCTGTGAAGAAGCCCGGGTCCGCCATTTCGGCAAGCCAGCTCGCCGCGCAGTAGCGGCGGAAGCGGCGCAGCCCTCGCGGCTCGTGCAGCAACCGAATCCTGTTGAGCAGGCGCGCTCCAGGGGGGTCGAGATCATCGGTGGAACCCGTTGCCTGGATGGATGGCGCGGGCCGTACGTGCACCATGGCTTCGACGTGGTCGAATAGATCGATGCGCCCGGCAAATTGACTGCCGGGGCGATGGCAGCCCTTGGCGAACACCGTGATGCGCCCGCGGTCGCGCGTGAGAAGCGTGACGACCCGGCTGCTCTCTCGCCAGTCGACCCGGCGCCACACGAGTGCGTCGTGCACCACGGTCCGGGTTTTCCCCCGTGGTCCTCGCCTGCTCAAAGCGACGCTTCGTCGGCCACCCGTGTGAGCAGCAAGCGATCGATCCTGCGGTTGTCAGCGCGTGCGACTTTGAAGTCGACGCCGTGCAGCGTGAACTCTTCTCCCGCGACAGGAATGCGTCCAAGCTCACTGAATACGTAGCCGGCGAGCGTGTCCCAATCGCCGTCCTCGGGCAGATCTGTGGTGAGGTGCTCGTTCACAGCTTCGACCCGCGTTCTCGCGGAAACGTCGATGGATCGACCTGCCTCGATCACCGTGACCAGCTCCTCTTCCTCTTGCACGTCGTATTCGTCGGCGATGTCCCCAACGATTTCCTCGAGGATGTCTTCCACGGATATCAATCCTGCCGTGCCGCCGTATTCGTCGAGCACGATTGCAAGCTGGGTGCGCGTGGAGCGGAACTGCTTGAGTAGCTGGACCAACCCCATCGTCTCCGGAACGAACAGCGGAGTGCGCTTGAGCTGTGACACCGGATCCGTCGCTCGCACCTTGCGGCGGTTGGACCGCAAGATGGCCGCAGCTTCTTTGCGGGGGCTTCTCGGGGCGCCGTTCGCGTTCGCTCGGTCCTTCACCGGTTCTTGTTTGGCATCCTGAGGCGAGGGCCCCGGTTGCCCGGACTCCGTCAGCTGCGACAACAGATGCAGGGCATCCTTGGCGTAGAAGACCCCAGTGATGTCGTCGACGTTCTTGCCGTAGATTGGAAAGCGTGAGAAGCCGTGCTCGACGGCCAAGGCCAGTGCGTCCCGCACGGCTGTCGCGTCCGAGCACGAGATGAGATCAGTCCTCGGCGTCATCGCCTCCGATACCTGGAGGTCTTGGAGTTCGACGATGTTGCCGATCCAGGTCTTCTCTTCTTCCGCCAACGCACTGGTCGCGGAGGAGTCGGTCACCGCAGCCAGAATGTCATCTGCCAGCTCGTCGCGACTCTCCGGTTTGTCGCGCACGCGAAGAACCCGGCGGATTAACCCTGCGACACCGAGGGTTGGTGCGACGAGTGGGTAGTGCAGCGCCCGGGAAGCAACGCGTAGCACCGGCAACGTCTGCAGCAGGATTCGTTCCGCGCGCGGCTCCGCGATGGCATAGGGGACGGCGACGCAGCCAAGCAGGATGGCGACGCCACAGCCGGCGACGATCCACGTGCGGCTGGCGCCGTCTGGAGAACCGTAGGCGAAGCAAAGCAGCGCTCCTGCGACGCCGAACAACGTCACGGCCCGCGCAACCACTTGGTAGTGGTGCTCGCGCTCCTGCATCTCCCTGGTGATCGCCTCACGCGCTCCGTTCTTCAGTCGTTTCGCCAATTTGGTCGGCGAGTACAGCAGAAGAGCTGACGTGAGCGTGGCGCCACCGGAGGCCGCGAAG
>CBESZZ010000285.1:0-5712 GCA_965534055.1 uncultured bacterium
CTGCAGCAACTTGCGGCGGAGGGCGGTGGTGAGGGAGCCCTTCAGCGCTTCCTGCGCAATCTTCTGAGCGTTCGCGTCGCCGCGGTGGCCGACAAAACCTTGGATCCAGCGGGGTACGAAGAAGATGCGGTGGGTGCGGGCCAGTTCGGGAAGGTCCGCAAGCGCTGCTGCCAGGAACGCGTCCGTTGCGTCTTCTTGGCCCGGTCCGTGGAACGGACCGAGTGCTTGGATGACCCAGCTCTCGGGTCGTGCTTCGGCGTCGAAGAACTCCTTAAAGCGTGCCTTCTTGGCGTCGAGGTCTGGATTGGCGCACCGCGCGACCCACAGTTCGCGAGCGACGTCGTCGCCCGCGTAGGCCTGCTCCAACGCCACAAGTAGTTCTTCGCCCTTGGCCGGATCTTCGGCCAGCACGGCGGTTGCTGCGAGGAAGCGATCGCGTCGCGTGGGCTTCTGTCCCCCGGTCTCTTGGCCGCGAGCGACGCGTTCACAGGCTTCGCGCATCTCGGCTGATTCGCCGAATCGCGCGAGGAAGCGAAACCGTTCCACAGCGACATCGCGGTCTAGGCCATCCGCTGCGACTTCTTGTTCGCCGTCTGCGATCGCCATCGCCGTTGCGGGTAGCAGGGTTTGCTCCGCGGTCGCGGCCAGTTGCTTCGCCGTGTCAGTCGACACGTAGCGTCGCAAGCACACAGCCAACGAATCGAGTTGGGATGCGAGCGTCTCCGCGTCGGTCTCCTCCGCGGCGAGCGCGAGCACCACGTCGAAATAGCGGCGAGGATCTAGCTCCGTTTCGCGGACGGATTCGAACAACGCGACCGTCATTGCGGACCGAACCAGCGGATCACTTTCGCCACCGAGGTTCTTCAAGAACCAGTCGCGACTCTGGGCATCGGGTAGGAATCGTCCGTAGGCCACGTCGCCGGGATTGAGCAAGAACACGTCGGTGTTGCTCGCGTCCGCGAGTTCCTTGATCGAGATGCTGGATGCGTTCGATTGCACGAGCACACGCTGGCGCTCGCCCGTGCCGTCCGTCGGGATTCGCAGGATTTCGAGGTCCAGCGGCCACGTGGCATCTTTGGCGATGGCCTCACCCAGTACGTCGCCTGCCGGCTGTTGCAGCAGTCTGAAGCGGTCGGCCGCCGCTGCGTCGATGTTGCGCTGCAGACGAACAACGGGCATCGAAGGGGAGAGGATCCAACGCGATGACCACTCGTCGAGCGCAACGTCGCTCGCGGCATCGAGTGCAGCGGCTAGGTCTTCCCATCGAGCATTCGCGAATGCGTGGCGCTGCAGAAACGCCTGCAGGCCCGCACGCATTGCGGGTTCACCGATGCGATGCTCAAGGACGCGAAGCACGGCGGGCGCCTTGTTGTAGACGATTGGTCCGTAGGCTGACTTCGCGTCTGCGAGGTTGGCGAGTGCCTGATAGACGGGTGTCGTGCCCGCGGTGGCGTCCACCTCGTAGGCCCTTGGTTTGACGCGCTGCTGAAAACGCAGCCAGGACAGCGCGTTCGGCTCCAAGGCCGCGAGGCATCTGTAGGCCGCGAACGTAGCGAAGCCCTCCTTTAGCCATAGGTCGTCGAACCACTCCATCGTGACCAGGTTGCCAAACCATTGATGGCTGACTTCGTGGTAGATGAGCGTGCTTCGCGACGTCTTTTCCGAGCGCGTGGGTTCGCCGTCGGGTGCGAGTCCGCGTTCGCGGTAGAAGATCGCGCCGGCGTGCTCCATGCCGCCGTAGGGGAATCCCGGCAGGAGCACGAAATCGCACTTCGAGAACGGGTAGCCCACACCAAACCAGTTCTGCAGCCAGTCGAGCGAGCCGCGATGCATCGCGAACAGTGTTTCTTGGTCGACGCGAGCCGCAATCTCCGGGCGATAAAACAATCGCAGGTAGCGCTGCCCGCTTGGATTCTTCAGCACCGGATCGGTGATCGGCTGGGTTCCTGCGTCACCGGGAACCGGTGGCCGCTCACTGCGCGCGAAGTCCAGCGCTGTTGTGTCGATTGCGACTTCGAATGGGCCCGCTGCAAACGCGAACAGGTAGGTTGGCAGAGGCTCGGAGCGCGCGAATCGAATGGTTCGTTCCCCGCCGCGGGATGTGGCCTCGCGGGTCGGAACTTCAACTTCAGCACCGTTGGCGAGCGCGCGCCATTCCGTAGGCATGTCGAGCATGAGCGTGAACCGCGCCTTGATGTCTGGTTGATCGAAGCACGGAAACAACTGGTGGGCGTCGGCGGGCACCAGCAGCGTGTACCAATACTCCGACCCTGAATTCGCGTCGCGATACACGGTCAGCGCTGTGCCGCCTGCCGCAACGGGTGTGCTGAACTCCGCTTCGAAACTGTTCGCACCAGGATCGAGTCGATCGGAAGGAAGCTCGACGTGATCCTCCACGATGCTCAGCCCGCTTTGCGGGATTCCGTTGAGTCGCACGTTGGTCAGTGGAGCGCCGGACCAATCAAGGAACAGTGAAGTTGCCGGGGACGTATCCTCGTCAACGAACGCGAAGCGAATCGCCACGCTGCCCGTGACCGTTTTCGCTCCTGGCTCAAGCCGGAACCTCAGCTCGTAGTCGACGGTCGAAAGACGCTCGCGCCTCTCGCGGGCGAACTCCCGGTCGATTCCCGCTTCGGGGTCCTGAGTGTTCACGGCACTTCGTGTCGCCACGGGTTGTGCGCGGTTTGACGCGGCGGAACAGCTGGAGAGCAGCGCAGAGAGAACAAAGACAATCGCAAGAAGAGCCGGCATAGCGGGAGTCTAGGGGCCTTGGCCTGCGTTCACGGGCAACATCGGGGCACGAATCGCGTGGTTTGCTACATTCCTCGCGTTCGAGTCGACCGCTTCTCTCTCGGCTACATCAACTGTCGCCGCCACTCAAAGAAGGACAACTCATGGCAGCAACCAGAACGTTCTCCGTGATTCCTCTCCTGTTTGTGTCATCGGCACTTTCAGCGCAGGAAGCAACAGCCCGTACTCGCCTGGCGAAACCCGATGGGGCGGCGCAAGAAGCCAGCGCGACCAATACTCGGTTTCAAAAACCAGTTCGTATGACCGCCGCTGGTGAACCGATCGCCATCGAAGCGCCAGGCTTCGCCGCACCGGCTTGGTACGACGTCAACGGGGACGGCAGATCGGACCTCGTCGTCGGGCAATTCAACGATGGCAAGATGACGGTCTATCACCAAGGCAAGGACGGCGAGCTCGGCAAAGGGTCTTGGCTGCAAGCGGAAGGGGAGATTGCGCAAGTACCTGGAGTTTGGTGATGCACCAGCGCGACTCCACAGTTCGTGGATCTCAACGCTGATGGCCATGCCGACATCCTTTCCGGCTCGTATTCGCACATGGATGGAGATCGCCCAATGCTGGGCGAGTTCTTCATTCTCAAGGGCAGCAAGAAAGGGTTCGCGAAGCCTGAAGTCGTCCAAGGCAGCGACGGCAAGCCGCTTGCGATTCCGGTCGGCGAAGACAATATTATTCGCGCCATCTGCACGCGTCCTGTCGCCGTCGATCTAGATGCCGACGGCAACCTCGACATCGTTGCGGGCAACTTCGAGGGCACCTTCTGGATGTTCAAGGGCGAGGGCAAAGGGCAATTTGCGCCGACCCCAACGCAGCTCGTGGCGGGCGGAGAGGGCATGCGCGTCGATGCGCATAGCGATCCGTTCTTCGTGGATTGGGACGATGACGGCGACCTCGACATGATCTCCGGATCAGCCAGTGGTGGCGTGTTTGCGTTCATCAACACGGGTTCCAAGACCAAAGCGAAGTTCAGCGATCAAAAGCAAGTATTGGCGCCAGTTGTCCACGAAGTCGGCGATCATCCGATCCTCGGTGACGCCCACATCGTTGGTCCGCAGCGCTCTACTCGGGTTTGGGCTGGCGACATCAATGGTGATGGCAAGCTCGATTTGCTCATCGGCGACTCAGGACGCGTGATGCACCCTGCCGAAGGGTTGAGCGTTGCCGAAGCCCAAGAGAAACTCGCCGAGCACGACGAGCAGGCGAAGGTCGCCGCAAAGCTCGAAGACAAAGCCCGCGACGACGCCATGCGGGAGCTTTGGGAAAAGCGTGACAGCTTCGTCCAAGACGTGAGCACCGGCTTCGTCTGGGTCGCGTACGGCAAGTAGCTCGCGAAGCGTGCGCCTGTTGGTGCACGCGCCACGCGTCTTCAGCCGAAACGCCCTATGCGTCCAGCCTTCACCTTCTTGCTCGCGGCGGCACTCAGCGCCATTCCGTGGGTCGTCGCTGACACGCTCACCGGTTCACGCGAGCCGTGGGACGCGAGCCTGCTGGGCTACGGTGGAGCGCTCTTCGTCGTTGGGTTTGTCGCGGGGCTATGTTTCTCGCGACCACTTTGGGCTCATGCCATCGGCTGCGGGTTGGGGCAGTTCATCGCCGCGCTGTTGCTCATCGAGCCGGGTGCCCTGATGGGTGTTGGTGTGTTGTTCCTCGCCGCGAGCACCGTTCCGTATCTGTTCGGGGTGCTGTCCGCCGGTGCGGTGCGGCGGCCTGGTAGTTCTGCGTAGGGGAGCGATCCCGCGGATCTGCGACCCTACTTCGACCCAGGCTTCTTCCCGGCGCGGAACGGCCGTGCAACCTTCCCGCTGCGCTGCGGCCGGGCCCGCTTGACGTTCGACGCGGTTCCCGCGTCCTTCGCATGCACATAGGTGTGGTTCGCCTGGCGGTTCGCGTCGCGCCGTTTCGCTTCCCGCGCTTCTTTCGGTGGGCTCGCCGGAATCAGGCACTTTGGCCCAGTCCCGATGAGATCTCCGCGCCCACGGTCGACGAGAGCTCTGCGCACGACGAACCAATTCTCCGGCTTGAAGAACTGCATCAGCGCCCGCTGCGTCACGCGGTCCTGCAACCGTCGGGCGGTCTCCACTGGCTGCATGGTGATCGGATCTAATCCGGTGTGGTACATGCACGTCGCGATGTCCATTGGCGCGGGGATGAAGTCCTGCACCTGCCGTGGCTTGTAGCCCCGCTGTTTCAAGAACTCCGCGAGCTCGATCATGTCAGCGACCCCGGATCCAGGGTGGCTCGAGATGAAGTAGGGGATCAGATACTGCTCCTTGCCGACTCGCTTGGAAGCATCCGCGAACTTGTCCGCGAACTCTTCAAACGTGTGCTGCGCGGGCTTCTTCATCCTCGTCAGCACTGCATCGCTGACGTGCTCCGGCGCGACCTTGAGTTGGCCGCCGACGTGGTGAGCCGCCAGCTCCTCAAGGTACTCGTCCGAATTGCGCGCAAGGTCCATGCGGATGCCTGAGGCAACCCGCACCGTCTTGACGCCGGGCACCGTGCGCACCCGCTTCAGCAGATCGATGTTGGGCCCGTGGTCGGTATCCAGGAGCTTGCACACGGTGGGGTGCACGCACGACAGCCGGCGGCAGACGCGCTCGACCTCGGGTTTTGAGCACCGCATCTTATACATGTTGGCGGTGGGGCCGCCGACGTCGCTGACGTGACCCTTCCAGTCGGGGGCCTGCACCATCTGTTCGACTTCTCGCACCACCGAGTCGGTGCTGCGGCTTTGGATGATCCGCCCCTGGTGCATGGTGATGGAGCAGAACGTGCAGCCGCCGAAACAGCCGCGCATGATCGTCACCGAGTCCGCGATCATCGTGTGCGCGGGGACAGGCTCCCGATATGCCGGGTGCGGTGTGCGCACGAAGGGCAGGTCATAGAGCGCGTCCATCTCGCCTTCTT
>CBESZZ010000286.1:0-5709 GCA_965534055.1 uncultured bacterium
GATGACGCGGCCCTTGGGGAAGCGAAGGTTCGGATCGACGAACAGCTCCGTCGGGTCGTAGCCAGGTTTGCGATGGATGTCGACCGTGGTCGCGAAGTCCGGACGGCGCGCCTCGTCGAGCCAGTAGTGGTAGGCGAACCAACACCCGGGCTCAGCCACCGCAACAAACTCGCCGCTGCGCTCATGGTCGATGCCGGCTTCACGCTTGCCTTCGTCGTCAAGCAAACGCCGGACACCCGCGACGCCACGAAGCAGCGCTGCCACTTGCGATCGATCCGCTTCATCACGCACGTGCACGTGCGCGATCTGGTGATCGCACACCGCGAACGCGCGGCTGGCACCGGCGTCCAACAGTTGACCGTGGCTCGTCTCCTGCACGCGCAGCAACCCGTGTTCGTGCAACACCCGGTTGAGGAACACCGGCGTCGAAACAGACTCGATGCCGTATTCCGAGAGCACCATCACTTCCGCTCCTTGCGCGCGCGCCGCTTCGATCAAGGGCGCGGCCACACGGTCCACGGCTCGCACCGCTTCGATCGACCGCGGATCGTCCGGCCCGAACCGCTGATGGTCGTAGTCCAGGTGCGGTAGGTACACGAGCATCAGGTCAGGGTCCTGATCTTTCGTCACCGCCATGCTGGCGTTCGCGATCCACTGGCTCGAAGCAATCCCGGCGCGCGGCCCCCAGAAATCAAAGAGTGGAAAGTCGCCCAATCTGGCCTGCAGCTTCGCCTGCAGATCCGCAGGATCGGAGTACAGCCCTGGTTGCTTCAACCCGTTTGCGTGGTACTCCGGCCGAGGCGTCACGCTCGCTGTCACCGGCGCATACATGTTGAACCACCAGAACATCTTCGCGCAGGTGAAGCTCGGGTCTTCGGACTTCAGGGCCTCGTAGACCTTTTCGCCCTGGATCAGCGAATTCGCCTGCCGCCAGAACATGATCTGCGCGAGATCGCGGAAGTACCACCCGTTGCCGACCACACCGTGATCGCTGGGCTGGGTCCCTGTTAGCCAGGTCGCCTGCACCGCACACGTCACAGCGGGCAGAACGGTTTGCTGCGGCGCGGCGAACCCGGATTCCCCGACTGCCCGCAGAGCGGGGGCGTGGGCCAAGTCTTTCATCCGCAATCCGACGACATCCAAAACGAGCAGCTTCACGCCCGCATCATCGCGCAGCGACCGCTGGCGTCCACGATTCCTGCCTCCGAAATAACATGCCGCTCGCCCAGCGAGGGCATGGCGACGTGGGCTTCCGTCCGGCCACTCCTCTGTTGTGCGACCGGCTGCGGATTGATCGTTGATGACGGCCGAACTTGCGGCAACGATGAACCTGTTGGTGAGTCCGGGCAATCCGCCCATTCATAACCCCATCTCGATGCGCAAGACCCCGGTCGTCGTTTTCTTATTCGGTTGCCTTGTTGTTCCAATGAACATGCCTGACGGCATCGATCAGCTCGAACCCGTTGGGCCGTTCCTCAATGGCACCTTGCCGTCAGGGACACCGAACACTCCTTTTCCTTATGAGTTTGTCGATGCTTACCCAGGCTTGCGCTTCGACGATCCCCTGACGTTTACTCCGGAACCGGGGACGAACCGGATGTTCGTTGGTTCACGGCAGGGTGTAATCGAATCGTTTGACAATTCCTCGACAGTCGCCGTCAAGAACACGTTTCTCGATCTGACCGGGCGCGTTGCAATGGTTTGGGATGGGGGTTTCCTTGGTCATGCATTCCATCCCGACTGGGGTGATGTTAGCTCGCCAAACGCAGATTACTTCTACGTCTACTACTGCTACGCCGCACTGGGGGCGAACTATCCAACAACCTACGAAACCTCCGATGGATTCTATGATTGCTACCTAAGACTGTCTCGCTTCACGAAATCACCGGGGTCGACCGTCGCGGATCCAAATTCAGAGCTCGTGATGTTCAACGTGGAACTTCACAACGCGTCACATCGCGGCGGCGGAATGTTCTTTCGCGACGATGGGTTTCTCTATCTGTCCATTGGCGATCAGTTCCGCTACGAGACGGCACAGAACATCGAAGACAACTTCGAGGGTGGAGTCCTCAGGATTGACGTGGATTCGCAGGGTGCGTCCGTCAGCCATCCACCAAGACGCGTGATGGGAACCCACGTTGGTGGTCCCAACGTGATCAGCGGAGTTGGCTACTTCATCCCTAACGACAATCCGTTCTTGAGCCCGAGCGGCGACGTGTTCGAGGAGTTTTGGACTCTCGGCAACCGCAACCCTCACCGCATGACTCGCGACATGGGTCCTGGCCTAGGTACTGACCGCATTTGGAGTGGTGAGGTTGGACAAAGCACCCGCGAGGAAATCAACATCATCGAGGGTGGCTTCAACTACCAGTGGCCGTTCCGGGAAGGACTCACGATTGGAGTGCGCGAACGGCCCCAGACGATCTTGGGAATCGAACGCCCACCCTTACTGGATTTTTCCCGCGCGGAAGCCAACGCCATCATCGGCGGGTATGTCTACCGAGGCACCGAACATCCGGCATTGACCGGCCGCTACATCTGTGGCGACTACGGTCAAAGTCGCATCTGGGCCATCACGTACGACGAAGCAACCGCAACTGCAACCAAGGACGAGTTGTTCAGTTTCACGCCTGGCTTGCTGGCGACGTTTGGCCAAGACCACGGTGGAGAGATCTACGCCTGTGGCCTGGGGATCGATGTCCCGATTTATCGTTTGGCTGTGGCGCCAATCTATCCCGAGGCTCCAGTGCTCCTCTCGCAGACCGGGATATTCACCAACATGGCGACGTTGGACGTACCGAACTGGCTCATCCCTTACGACGTGAACACCGAACTTTGGTCTGATGGCGCGGTGAAGCGGCGTTGGCTCGCAGTTCCCAATGATGGCGTTGCCGACACCGCCGGTGAGCAGATCGGATACAGCGAAAATGAGGAGTGGACGTTCCCAGTGGGCACTGTCTTCGTCAAGCACTTTGAAACGCCCACGGGCCAGCGCCTTGAAACCCGCTTCTTGGTCCACGGTGAACGGACCTACTACGGGATTACCTACAAGTGGAACGCTGCGGGAACCGATGCCACGCTGCTGACGGACAGCGCAACTGAGTCCGTCACCATCGATGCTGTGACGTTCGACTACCACTATCCAAGCCGCAGCGATTGCTTGGTTTGCCACAACCGCTCTGCTGGTTTCGTCAATGGGTTGCGCTCACGTCAGCTGAACCGAGACTTCATCTATCCACTCTCCGGCCGAACCGACAATCAACTTCGAGCTCTAGACCAGGTGGGGCTCTTCAATCCCTCACCGGATCTTTCGAAGCTGGATCGGATCGTCACCAACGTGCCGTTGCATGACGCGGATGCGTCCGTCGAACTTCGGGCACGATCGTACTTGGACGCGAACTGCGCTCAGTGCCACAGGCCGAATCAAGGTCACAACAACGTGGATGCTCGGTCTATCCGCGGGTTGCCTTGGCAGGGCATTTTGAATGCAGGCGTGGCAGACGATCTCGGCATCACGGGGGCTCGAGTTGTGGATCCCGGCGATCTAACCACTTCGATTCTGTACGAGCGCGTGAATCGCACCGGCGGATGTTGCTCGATGCCGCCCTTGGGGCGTGGTCGATTGCATGGTGAAGCCGTGGACCTTCTGGCATTTTGGATCCAGTCCCTGGAGCCTACCGCCACGGGCGGTTCCGTGGCGCAGAGCAGCACCTACAACGATGTTCCAGTCGCCGAGCGAGCCGTGGACGGTGGATTGAACGGCAACCTCTTTAGACGGTCCGTCACTCGGACGAACTCCGAACTCGAGCCTTGGTGGCAAGCGGATCTCGGTACCGACTTCGTGATCGATCGTGTGCGAATTTTCAACCGCACGGATAGCGCCACCTGGCGGCTTGCCAACTTCTATGTGTTCGTCTCTCCCACCCCGTTCCTTCACGACGACGTGGCGCTGACTCTGGCGGCGCCGGGCGTGCAAAGCACCTTGTTTCCCGGCATCGCTGGCATCGACGAAGTCTTTGAATTCTCACCTTCGGTGGTGGGGCGCTACATCAGAGTGCAGCTCACGGGACAGAACCCACTGAGCCTTACCGAGGTGCAGTTCGACGGCCACACACCCGCCGCCGGCCCCATGCCTCGATCCATGATCGGATCGCGAATCGCATCCAAGGCCGACGACGCCGAAGAGCAACTGGCAACCGCCAATGTCATCCTGAACAGTTCGGATCTCGAATTGGGCACCCAGGGAACCAACGATCAGTTGGTCGGAATGCGATTTGGAGTCGATGTTCCGCCGGGATCCCAGGTGCTCTCAGCCTACGTTCAGTTCAGCGTGGACGAACGCTCTACGGGGCCGGCAAGTCTATCCATCGGCATTGAGGCCACCGACGATGCCCTCCCCGCTGTGACTCAGGCCCAAGACCTGTCAAGCCGGAGCCGGTCGCAAACCAGTGTCTCATGGGCGCCACCAGATTGGCCAACCGTTGCCGCTACCGGAGTAGAGCAACGCACCCCTGACTTGAGTGTCTTGATTCAGGAGATCATCGATCGTCCCGGATGGCAGATTGGCAATTCGTTGCTGCTACTCATCGACGGCACGGGAACACGAACGGCTGAATCTCACGATGGCTCTTTGGGCTTTGCGCCCCGGCTGGTGATGGAGTTCGCGGCCTTGAACCCTCCACCGATTGTCGAAGCTGGCCCAAGTCGCACGGCAGTGCAGGGCGCAACGATTGCAATGCAGGGATCGGTGACCGATGCCAGTGCTGTGGTGATGACTCAGTGGAATCAGATCAACGGCCCCACAGCGGGAATCTCCATACCGAGTGATCCCACCACGGATGTCACATTTCCTGTGCCTGGGTTCTACGTGTTGGAACTCACCGCGGACGATGGTGAGTACTTGCGTCGCGACACAGTGGCCGTCGCGGTGCATGCCGGTAGCGTGCTATTCGAAACCAGGGTTGCCAACGGTGGCGATGACGCGGAGCAGCGATTCAACGGGCTCGACAGGACCAATCGAGACTTGGAGCTTGGCGTCGATGGAACGCGTACGCAGTTCGTGGGCGCAAGATTCGCCACGAACGTGCCTCGGGGTGCCACGATTACCGATGCTCGGTTGGTGTTCACCGTGGACGAAGTGAGTACCGGTGCGAGTCAATTGGAAATTCGCGCCGCCGCCGAAGACAATGCCCTGCTAATTCGACCTGGCCGCGGATTGAATCTACTGACCAGAAACATGACCGCCGCATCGGTAGCCTGGAGCCCACCGGAGTGGTTGACGGTGGGAGAAAGCGGGGTGGATCAAACCTCGCCCAACCTGGCATCTATTCTTCAGGAAGTGATCGATCGCGAGGCTTGGCGCCCCGGAAACCGAGTGCTGCTGATCCTTCGCGGGACCGGAACTCGAACGGCGGAGTCTTTCGAGGGAATGGCCCTTGGGGCGCCATTGCTGCGGGTTACCTGGCAGCAACGCCCGCAACTCGAGACCTCTGCACGTCGCGCTTGCCGCGCAGTGGAACAGCGCTGAACAATTCGGCGCTGCCGACTACGGATGAGCGACGACGAACCGTGGCTTGTCGTCGCGATCGTGGGTCTTGAATCTGCTTGGTCGGGACGGGTACCGAACCGTGACCGGGCCACTGCGGCGTGATTGCAGGCGCGGGAACCTCCGCGTCAATCTCCGAAACAACCACGGGTTCGGTGCCATGC
>CBESZZ010000287.1:0-5706 GCA_965534055.1 uncultured bacterium
CAGATTTGCTCGCGGACGCGCCCTGCAGAAGGCTGTCTTCGGCGACTCGCTTGCGAAGCTCGAATGCGTTGCGCGCGATGCGGTCGAAGGTGGGGCTACCGGCGGCAAGACCCTGTGACCCGGCTGTGGTCAAGGCGCGTTCGTAGAGTTCGATCACCCGCGTGAGCTGCGTGGCGTTTCCGCTTGCGGTCGCGCGCTGTTCAAGCAAGCGCGCCTGCAGCGCTAGCGCTTCGAGATCCAGTGGGTCTGCATTGACGCGTTGGCGGGCGCGTTGTTCCAGCGCGTCGCTGTCGAAGAAAATCTCGACCGTGCGTCTACCTACGGCGACCACGATTCCATCGGTCAGCAACAGGTTTCCTGGAGCGCTGGGCAGCAACCCTTGCGCGTCGGGCAACGTGTTCCCGTCAAAGTCGAACGCGCTCACCCGGGTGCCGGATGCATGCCAAATCGCGTTGTCGGTGAGGGCACCGCGCGGGCGAATTCGCAGGTGCGAACGATCGTCTTCAACCAGCGAGCCCGGTGTGCGGACCGCGCGTCCCACCGGACGCAACCGGTTCAATCGGTTGCGCGGTGCTTCGTCGGTTGCGGGTTCAGTTGCGCCCGCTCGAGCTTCGATGGCCACGACTCCCTTACCCGCGAAGATGAACTCGGTTTCATGTGCGCCGAGCAGCGAGGAGATCCAGTGGGCTTCGCCATCGAGCTGGCAGCGGAAGTCGAGTCGCCATTCCAACCGCCCGGTGAGGGCGTCAAACCCCAGCGCGTACGCCGAGTCGAGAGGAGTCACCGCGAGAACACCGTTGGTGATCGCCGGCGGACTGTTGAGAAAGTAGATCGGCCGACGCTCCTGGCCCTGCAGGCGCGTTTCCGGCATCCGCACGACGTCATATGCACTGATCCAGCGGATGGCTCCCGTTGCGGCTTCGATGCAGTAGCACACACCCAAGTTCGACGAGCCGTAGAGCAGGCCGTCTTGCTCGGCCAATGGCGACGCGGCGAACTCGCGCTGTGCGTTGCCGAACATGTTGACTTCGGTTTGACTGCTGCAAACCAGCCTTCGCCAACGTACCGCACCGGTGTCGAGTGCGTATGCCGTCACGTAGAACGCGATGGCTCCCGAGCGGTCTTGGCCCGGAACGTAAAGCGTGTCGCCAACGATCAGCGGAGGGGCCGCAGTGTCGTGGCCCGAAAACCGTCTAGTGGTAGGTCCGTTCTCGCTATCCCAATGCGACCAAAGGCGTTTCCCGCTCTGCCGGTCGTAGGCGAACAGCCGCCGCCGCGGCAGCGAGGCGATGATGCGGATCGTGTTGCGAAACTCGACTTCCTTGCTGCCACTGGGTACTTCGAGGGCCGCGATGGCCATGTCTCGTCCGGTGGAGTCCTGGCCAAGTGCAGGGGCCAAGATGCGGTCTTCGTTCACGGGGCTGCCCGAACCGAAGTTGCGGCCGCGACCACGGCCTCTGCGCCGGTCCTGGAATGGTTCCGCGAGGGGAGCGTTGGCCATCGGGCCTTCGCCGAGCCATAGGACTTCACGCGTCAGTGGATCGAAGTTGGCCAGCGTCCTGCCGTCGTTGACGAAGACGCCTTCGAGACCGCCTACCGCATGCATCGGGAAGCTCGCGTCGAACCCCGACGCGTGCACGTCGCGCAGAAACTCCTGCTTGGGTTTGCCGATCGGCTTGTCCATCGGGATTGCACCGTCGCCGCCGCCACCGAACGCTTGCCAGCCAACCGAACCGCTGGTGGAAAGGGCTGGTCCTACAGCTTCGATGACTTCCGCCGACGCTTCGCGGGTGCGGCCGGCGCGCGTCTCCGTGGGTTTGGTCAAGAGCGCTGCAGCCCGCAGACGCTTGGTCAACGCATCGCGGATTCCGCGAGAGGTTTTGGCGACGCCATCGGTTTGCGGCGGAGCGGTGGGGACGGTGTCGTTCCCCGGCTCATTGCTCTTCGGATCGCTCGTCGCGTCGCCCGCCGGTTGCGGCGAACCAAGTGGTGCCGCATCGAGTCCTGCGCGGAAATGCTGCACCGCGAGCTGCGGTTGACCCATGAGCAATGCTCTTTCGCCGAGTCGAAGCCGCGCCCGCAACCCGGCATCGGATCCGGGGAAGAACTGGGCCACATACCGAAGTTCGTCCTGCGACCACTCCACCACAGGCTTGCTCGCAAGAGCCCCAAGTTCGCGCGTGGTGAGCGTGTTCCAAGCTGCGAGTCCTTCGGGACTCATCTTGATCAGTGTCTCGATCACCGCGTGGCGCATGCCGAGGAAGCGATCGAGCCCCATGCGCACCACGCCGCCGCGTGTCCTTCGGGCCAATCGATAGAGTCGCTCCACGCCGCTATCGACGGCACCCTTCTTCAGGTCTTCGCGCGCGTCGCTCCACTGTTTGATCTCGTCAAGCGAGCGCGGCAGGCTGAACAGGCTGTCGGTGCGGTTCCCCGCGAACTCCGTTTCCCGCCAGGGTTCGCTGCCCCCTTGGGCGATCAGTCCTGGTGCTGCGAGAAGAATCAGAGCAGCGGCAAGCGGTACGCGATGCATGGCAGGTTTGACCTGGAGTGAGGGGCCCCGGGTGGGGATCAGAGTGTGGGACTCGTGGGGCCGGAGTCGAGCAGCCGTTGCGGGGCGAGGCCCCGCAGCAGACCGGCAGTGCGCGGTGTCGTGCATCGACGATGATCATCCCCCAGAACGCCGTGAATGTGCAGCCGCACAGGCGGGAAGTCGGCCGATCAGACCAGCCGTGCGCGTTTCCGCAGGATCCATTCGAGGCCGAGAATTCCCAGCAGCACGAACAGAGTCCACCAGGCGTCCCAAAGTGGTCGCGTCGAACGATCTTCTTCGGCATCCAGAGGGGTCCGACTGGCCAATTCGTCGCCGAGCGCGTCGGCTTCGGCGAGGAATCGGTAGGCGCCTTCCAGCTCTTCTTCGCCGGAGCGGCTCGCGGCGGCGATTGCCCGCAGCATCGGCTCGTCCTGGCTGGTTTCGGCCATTTCTCGGTCTGGGATGACCACGAGGACGTCTTCGCGGGCCATGACTCGGCCCGCAGGGTTGTCGTCTTCGAACACGAGGACGCTGTAAGCGCCGGTCTCTTCCATCGTGAAACCGCCGCGGAACGACCCCAGTTCAGATGGCACGGCGCGCAGCGTGCGGCGTTCGGGAGTTCCTTCCGCAGCGCGGAAGAACACCGCGGCCTGTTCACGCACCTCGGGCTCGAACGTGTCCGTTTGCATCAGCAACGAGATGCGCAGCTTGTCGCCGGTCTCGACCACCGTCTTGTCGAGGCGGAGCTCAACGCGGTCATCGCGACGGGATAGTCGTCCACCCGCCAGATAGCGGGTGACGTTGCGCCAGAAGCGGTCGAGGTGCAGTTCACCCCAGGGATTGCGAAGCACCCACGTTTCGTCCGTTGCCAGGAACAGCGTGCGACCGCGAGGATACTCCCGCGCCACCAACAGCGGTCTGGTGCCAAAGCGGTTCTTGTCCGTGGGGTGTCGCAAGACGACTTGCCCACCAACCTTGGATTGCCGCACTGGGTAGTAGGTGACAAACGGTTCAAACTCGCGATGCCACAGATGCTCGTTGAGACCTGGATCGCTCAGCAGAGCCGCAATCTCGTGGGGTTGAGACGGAGCGTCAAGCTGCGGTTGGAAGTCGTCGCCGTGCAGTGCCGTGAGAGTCGGTACCGCCGCGCGGTCTTCGAGCACCACCGGCAGTAGGTCTTCGATGCGCGTGCCGCGGTAGCGCTCGGGCATCGCGTTCTTGCCCCACAGAAAGCCGACACCGCCGCCGCGTTCGACGAATTGCACCAGGTCGTCGAGCCAAGCCGAGACGCCCGCGCTGGTGGGGGCTAGGTCTTCCGGCGGCACATCGCCCAGCAGGATGACGTGGTACTGCATCATCTCGTCGAGATCGCGAGGCAGCCGCTGGAGTGACGGGACGTCCGGCGAGTGTTCTTGGATGAAGCCCGGGCTCGCGTCGAGCAGGAGTGCCTGCATGACGATGCTTGGGTCAACCCGTTCGAGCGCTGTGTGCAAGTAGCGGTACTGCCACCTCGGTCGATGGTCGACCACGAGCACGCGGATCTTCTCGTCGTTCACCCGCAGGAAGCGCGTGTCGACGTTGTCTTCGATGCTGCTCTCTTCAGGAAGCTCGGTGAGCTTGAAGCGCAGCGACCAGTCGCCTTCGCGGTCAAACGCGTGGGTGAGGCGCAGCGTGAGCGGTTGGCCGTCGTCGGCTAGGTAGCCCTGGGCCGAGGACAAGGGCAAGTAGGAACTGCCGCTGAGTGAGCCAGACAGGGTCACTGTGACGGGCCTGCCCGTGAGGCCTTCCGCGCGCACGACGACTTCGAACGTCACCTCTTCTTCGCGCAGCGCTTCTTTGGGGCCTGGCGGTCCCACGAGCCACGCGTTCTTCGGCGGCAGCGGGTCACCAACGCCCAGCGTGTAGATCGGCACATCGGCGATCCGATACTTGCCAGCGGTCTCGACGGGGTCTGCGCCGGAGTTGTTGCGGCCGTCCGACACCACCACGACGGCGTCGAGTTGCGTGGAGGCAGAACTTAGATGCAGGTTGAGCGCATCGCCGATCGCGGTTCGGCTACCGCGTGCGGACAGCTCGCCAAGTCCGCCGATCGGCAGTGCTTTGCGTTCGAACCGATAGAGCCGCACCGCGTGGGTGGCCGCGAGCTTCTCGAGCATGCCGCCTGGCTTTTCGAGTACACGCTGCACCAGTTCGGCGCGGGAGATCGATGCGAGGTTCGTGACGCCGGCGACTTCGCGCAGGGCCGCGCTCTGGGTTTCGTCGGGGTACGTGTCCTTCCGCCGCATGCTCGCGCTGTCGTCGACCAAGACATGGACCTGGGTCTCCTGCTTGGTGTAGCGCACCGTTTCGAGTGCCGGTTGGAAAAGCAGGAACAAGCACACGAGGATCGCCAAGAACCGCAGCGCGGCCAACGTGATTCGTGTGCCGCGCTCCAAGCGCTTCAGTCCGCCGTAGCACCACCACGCGAACAGCACGGTGAGGGGCAGGATGATCAGGCCGATGATCCAAGGCGCCGGCATGGCCAGGAATCGGAACGTCTCGACCGTCTGTAGTTCGCTGGCCTGCAGTCCTGGATCTTGCAGGGCGTCGGTTGTGGTTGCGGCGTCTTGGATTGCGGAAGCGACTCGGTCGATCCCCACTGCGATGCGGGACATCATGCGTTGCGCCTTCCAGAAACGAAGCGAGCCATGGCGGCTTCACCCAGCACAAAGGCGAGAAGGGCCCACAGCAACATGGGGCCGAGCTCATTGCTGCTGGACTCGACCACATCCGCGTGATCGCGAGGCAGTGCGGTGCGCACGTCGGCGATCTCAAAGTTCTCTTTGAGGCCCGTGTGCGACAGGTATTCGAGCTGGCCGTCTGCGGGGTCATGGTGGACGGCAAACGACAGCGTCTCGCGTTCGCGCCCGTCGTCTGATTCGATGGCCAACTCCAACCCGTAGAACCCGGTGTGCAGCGTGCTTGGATACACCGGGAGTGCATATCGGCCGCCGGGCAAGGGTTCGGGTTCACGCACCAAAGGCTCCACGCCGCCACCGGCGCGTTCGGGCAACTGCACGGACATGTCGCTCGGGCGCCCCAACACCGTGGCGGTGAGCGGGGTGCCGACGGCAAGGTTGAAGGGGTCGACCTGCGGCAGCGTCAACCACAGCGCGATGCTGCGATAGAGCGGG
>CBESZZ010000288.1:0-5680 GCA_965534055.1 uncultured bacterium
GAGCGCGGGCTGCCACGCTCAACATGCTCCTGAGAAGCAGGCGCGCCCGAGCGTTACCGTTCATCCCAAAGATTTCTCTTCCTGGCGTGGAGGACGGGCTGTGGGGGCCACGGGCTACCGAAACGGGCCGTTTCCGTGGAACCTGTGCGCTGAAGAGATCCATCCAAGGGAGCCCATGGACGAACGCAGCAAAGCCCGCCAGCTCGAGCGCTATCAACAGAGCGTCAAGCACCAGGTCGATCACGAGGAACAGAAGGCGCGGAAGTCGCGTTCGCGTGTTTCGAAGGCCGGTCGCAAGGCGTCTCGCCGGGAGCGCCATCACGACTTAGATGCCGACCCGGATGCTGCCGATCAGTTGGCGCATTTCGAGCCGATCCGCAAGATCAAGAAGCCCGTGGTGTCGGCGGCCGTGGACCTCACGACGTTGGAAACCGCGACGGTGGTGGCCGTGCACCAAAGTCAGGTCGAGCTCGCGAGCGGTGAAACCGCACGGGTCAGCCATCATCTACTCCTGGATGAGAGCAAACGCCTCGCAGTGGGCGACGTCGTCGGTGTGAGCCGGAACGAAGACACGGTGCGCATCGACGGGCTGCATCCGCGCCGGTCGGTGCTCGCGAGGCCCGATCCGGGCGCGACTGCCAGACGGTTGATTCTTGCAGCGAACGTCGACTACGCGGTCGTCGTTGCTGCCGCGGTGGACCCACCGTTTCGTCCAGGGCTCGTGGATCGCTTCTTGGTTGCACTGCAGTTCAGCGACATCGACGCCGTCCTCTGCGTGAACAAGATCGACCTATGTGATCCTGAGCAAGTTGCTGCGCTCGAACAACAGCTCCAGCCGTTTCGTGAACTGGGCTTGCCGGTGTTCACTTGTTCTGCGGAGCGGGAGATTGGTCTTGCTGCGATCCAGGATCAGCTGGCGGGTTCGACTTGTGTCTTCGTCGGACACTCAGGGGTGGGCAAGTCGTCTTTGCTCAACGCGATGGATCCGAGCGTCGAGCAGCGCACTGGCTCGGTGCGTGAATTCGACGGCAGGGGGCGGCACACAACGACTGGTTCGAGCATGTTCTTCCTGCCTCGCGACACGCGAATCATCGATACGCCGGGGATTCGTGGGTTCTCCGTGGAGGACCTGCCCGCGGAGATGATCCGCGCAGCGTTCCCGGAGTTCATCGCGGCCGGCCGGTGCCGCTTCAACGATTGTACCCACGTCGAAGAACCCGACTGCGCGGTGCAGGCTGCTGTAGAAAACGGTGTTGCGTGGGAGCCGCGGTATCACTCGTACCTGCGGATGCTGGATCGCGAGAACTAGCCCGACACCGTTGGTGACACAAGCCCTGCAATCTCGACGTCGCGCTTTTGAGTCAGCTTCAAATTCGGATTGACGGAGTCCGGTTCCGGCATTCCAGATTGGTGTTGGCTTGGCTTCCACGGTTCCAACAAGTTCGTCGTCAGCATGCCCATGCGCCGTGTGGGGACGAAGAAGTCAAGTATTCGGGATGCGAACTCCACCGTGGCACCGTTCCGTGGGGTTCAAACTTCGTCTTGTTTACGGCACACGCCTGCGCGGACTTTCGTCACGTCTCCATGGAGCGAGTCCCCCCTCGACTGTCGTCGGGTGCTGTCCCCGGGGTTTCGTTCAACACCTGGAGTCACCATGCAAACTCTCTCTTTCTTGCCCAGCCTCGCCGTGGGTTTTGTCGCGACTCTTCTATGCGTTGGCGCGCCTGATGTTCGCTCGCAGCAGAGCCCAACGTCCGTCTACTGCTACTGCGGTCAAGGCAACGCGGGCGATGTTGACGGGCAACGCTGGATCTTTGGTCAGCTTGGCCTGATCGATGCAAACGGCAGGCTCTACGACGTAATGGGCGACTACGTGAAGCAATCCGACGGTACGGTGGTTGGCCGCGTGATTCGCAACGGCCAAGGCGACATCATCGGTTACCGCAATGCAGCGGGAACGCGAGAGGCTTATGACTTGTCAACCACTGCGACAACTTCGCACGCCTGGATGCAAGTCGCGACCGGCGGTGACTTCTACATCGTCAAGCACGGCTCCCCCAATGGGGGTAGCCTGTTACTCGACTTGGGGAAAGAGTACTCCGGGTTCCGTGATAGCACGGTACCGACCGGACCGGGAACTCGCAGCGGATCCGGCAACCCGTACCCTTTGCCTCCGCGGGCAGGGGCAAACATCCACATGCATCTGTGCGTGTGCTACGCCGCGAAAGACCCCGACGGCGCGGGCCCAGGCAATCCACAACGATCGGTCACCGAATCCGCCATGGACGTGCCAGGGGTCGGCATGGCCACCGGACCGATGGGAAAATCGAAAGGCCGCTTAGTCATCGACCTCATCGGCGGTTCGGCTGCTTGCCAGAATGATGTTTTTGACTGCCTTACCGACTTCGCCGCTAGACACGAATTCACCAAACGCATCAGAGGCGTCGACGGTGGCCACCCCGGGGCTTGGATCGCGTCGTATTCACTCCGTCTGCAGTATCAAATCCTCGCGGCGCACACGATTCTCTGCCTTCGAAAATTGAACAAGCCGGCGGGCTCGGTCATCCCCCAAATCTGGCACATGAAGTCCAACCCGTCCGACGGACCCTGCAACACGGCGACCTGCTACGACGACTACATGTGCGCTATGCAACTCGATGCTCTCGGCGGTACTGCCAGCTACGAAAGCAGCTCGTCGTTCGCCGTGCTCGACGTGCCACCTGGCGCGTTGCCGCAACCCATCGTGCTGCTGCCATCCCAGTTGCCGATGCCACCCGCGCTGTCCGGTCCGCTTGTCGCCATCTCGGGGACCTATGAGTTTCTGCACCCCCTCGTCGCGGCCCCGCTTGGCGCTCCCGCAACGTTGACGCTGTCGATTCCGGGAGCTGCCATGCTGCCCGGCATCGAGGTTTTCCGCCTCGATGCTGGTGGCGCATGGATCCCGGAGCCGGGCAACCAGGTCGTGGATCCGATCTTGGAGACGGTCGCGGTGGATGTGTCGGCCATTGGCACCTACGTCGCGGTGGTCCCTGGATCGCTGGCCTTCGAGATCGAGCCGCCCACGCCCACGCAAACGGACTCCGTGGCCATGAACCTGTCGTGCGGCGGCGGCCTCGACCAGGCGTTCGAACATTGGTGGTACTACCGGACGCCGGGTGATTTGCGGGAATTGCCGTTCCGCGATGACGGCTCCATGACGATCTTTCAAGGTGCCGGCCACGCCGAGTTCATTTGGCTTGATGTGGACGGGTTGGGCTTCGGCGCCACGATGATCTTGGATACCGAGCAAGTCGGTAGCGACGCAGGGCTGCTCAAAAGCTCATTGATCATCCACAACGACAGCAATGCACCGCTCACGATCGACGTGTTCAACTACTCCGATGTTGACGTCGCCTCGGTCTTCGCGACCAATACGGTGAGCGGTTCAGGTGCAAATCACCTGGTGCGCGAAGGCAACGACTTCGTGGACTTCATCGGCTACGGCCACACGCACTCAGATCTCGGCGTGTTCGGCGCCAGCGAACTTGGGTTGGCGGACGGCGCGGTGCTCCCCGGCGGTGTGCTGGCAGGAACGCTGCCACCGTTCGGCCCTGGGGACTACACCGGCGCGTATCAGTGGGCGGGCAACGTGTTGTTGCCTGGGGAATCGCGCGTCTTCGACACGGTGTTGTCAGTCTGTATGGTCGAGCACTACGGAGTCGCAGTGCCTGGCATGCTCGGAGACCCGACGATCGAGACGTCTACGGCATTGGTGCAAAATCCGTCCGCGACCTACTCGACTGAGCTGTTGATCGAGAACTCTCCGCCGAACGGACTCGGGCTCGTGCTCATCAATTTCGCCCCGACCAACGTCGTTCTCGCTGGGGTGCAACTCTGGGTCGAGCCGGCGGGTGCAGCCACCCTCCTGGTGGTCATGGATCCCTTGGGTTCTGCGATGCTGCCACTATCCATTCCGCCTTCGCCGGATCTCAGCGGTCTCGCGCTCTACGAACAGGTGTTGGTTTTGGACCCGGTGGTTCCCAGTGGCGTCGCGGGAAGCGATGGCCTGCGGACGGAGATCATCAGCAAATAGACGCGGGGGAGCTCTCGGCACGGGGTGCAGGGAGAGAGTTCGGCTTGCCGGAGTCTGGTTCCGTCAAGCCAGATGGCATTGGCTTCCCAGGCTCCGGCGAGTTCGTCGTCTTCATGTCCATGCGCGGAGTGGGGGTGAAGAAGTCAGGTGCTTCGGATGCGAGTTCCGCCGTGGCGCAATTCCCGGTGGGCTCTAGTTTGTTTTCGGTTCCTGTCACAAGCGACCACGGAATCCCGCTTGTCTCCATTGAACGAGTCCCCTTCTCGACAGTTGTCGAGTGGTGTTCCCCAGGGGTCTCACTAAACCCTTGGAGGCATCATGCGTTCTCTCTCTTTCCTGCCCAGCCTTGCCGCCGGTTTCATCGCGACCTTTCTATGCGTGGGCGCGCCGGACGTCCGCTCGCAGAATCCGACGTCTGTCTACTGCTACTGCGGTGAAGGCAACGCGGGTGACTACTCCGGGCAACGCTGGATCTTCGGTCAGCTTGGTCTGATCGATCCGAACGGCAAGCCCTACCGGGTGATGGGCAACAACGTGGTGCAACCCGACGGTACGGTAGTTGGCTCCGTGATTCGCAACGGCCAAGGCGACATCATCGGTTACCGAAACGCAGCGGGAACGCGAGAGGCCTATGACCTGTCAGCCGGCGCACAAACTTCGAACGCTTGGAATCGCGTCGCGAACAACGGTGACCTCTACATCGTCAAGCACGGTCTCTACCGTGAGCGCGATGGCATCCCCGGTCCTACGGCCGGTGATCTCTTTGGTGGTGGCTTGGAACTTGACGGAGGGAACGCGTTCGACGGTTTCCGTAATGGCGCGATTCCCGGACCGGGGACTGGCAGCGGATTTGGTATGCCGTACCCCTTGCCTCCGCGGCCAGGGGCAAACATCCACATGCATCTCTGCGTGTGCTACGCCGGCAACGATCCCGACGGCGCGGGCGCGGCCAATCCTCAACGATCGGTCACCGACTCCGCCACGGATGTGCCCGGGGTCCTTGTGGCAACCGGACCGGTGGGAGCTTCAACGGACACCTTCGGCATCGCCGTGGCCGGCGGCACGCGTGCTTGTCGGCTTGCGGTGTTGAACTGCCTCTGCGGCATCGCCGCGGATCGCGGTTTCACCGTACGCGTCGCCGGCATTGAACTCGGCAACATCGCGGGTTGGATCGCGTCGTATCCTTTCTTTCAGCAGCATCTGATCCTCGAGGCGTACACCGAACGTTGTCTTCGGCGACTGAACAAAGCGGCGGGCTCAATCATCCCTCAAATCAATCACATGAAGGTCAATCCGCAGTTCGGACCCTGCGCCACGGAAACCTGCTACGACGACTACATGTGCGCTTTGGAACTCGACGCTCTCGGTGGTCACGCAATCTACGAAAGTAGTTCGTCGTTCGCCGGGCTCGACGTGCCACCTGGCGCGCTGTCGGCACCCATCGTGCTGCTGCCATCCCAGTTGCCGATGCCACCCGCGCTGCCAGGCCCGCTGGTCTCCATTTCGGGGACCTATGAGTTTCTGCATCCCCTCGTCGCTGCACCGCTTGGCGCTCCCGCAAGGCTGACGTTGTCGATTCCGGGAGCTGCGATGCTGCCCGGCATCGAG
>CBESZZ010000289.1:0-5668 GCA_965534055.1 uncultured bacterium
CGTCTAATCGATTGGCCCGAACCGATGCGTACTGAGATCGAAGCCGTCTACACTGGGCTCGTCGCGACGAAGGTGTCGCTCAAGCTTGAGAAGTTCTCCCGCGACATGGACCTGCAGGACCTGTTGTTCGCCAACGCGCTGGACGTGTTTGCGACGCTGGCCTGCTCCGGTTTCACCGCTTGGGGCGATCGGGTGGAAGGCGGAGGCGTCCTCTCAGCACGCAATTTCGATTGGCCATTCACGGGTTCGTTCCTGATCGAGAACGTCGTCTTGCTCGTGCAGCATCCCACCGGTGCCGACACCCAACCCACGGCGTCGATCACGTGGCCAGGTTACGTTGGTGCGGTGACGGCAATCAACGCGGCCGGCGAAGCGGTCTACCTGCACGTGGGCAGCGGCAAGCACACGATGGCACCAGAGCCAGAGTCGTGGCCGACCGCAGCTGCTGCACGCCACATTCTGGAGCGCAGCCATGCATCGCTGTTCGATCGCGCGAGAGAAGCGCTCGAATACACCAGCCCGCCAGCCGGTTACCTTGTGCGAACAATCGCGGGGAAAGTCGCCGAGGACGACGTGCCCACGCGCGTCTTCGAAGTTGATTCGAGATCGGTCTCCGAGTCGAAGCCCGAAGCGAAGGGTGGGCTGCGCATTACGACGAACCACTACCTCGATCGTAAAGACGGACGACAAGCGGCGTTCGACTCAAGGAAGCGATTCGAGTCCGTGGCCAAATGTGTCGCCGATTACTTGGCTGCCGACGACCAGATGGTCAACGCAGAGGAAGCGTGGGCTGCGTTGGACAGCGTGCAGCGCAGCGGCAAACGATTCGGCACGCTTCACAGTCTGGTGTTCCGCGCGGAACCCTGGGTGTTCGAGCTTGGCGTGGGCACGATCCGCGAAGATGGCGGAGTGGCCACGGCGACGCGAGGGCCGCGGTTCAAGCTGGAGCGGAACGCGGTATTCGGCGGAGTGCCGGAACAGAAGAAGTAGCGGTTGTGCAGAAGAGGTGAGTGGTTCGCGCCGCTTCTGGATTGGGTTCGCGCAAGGTTCAAAACCGAGATCGAAGCCACTGCTGAGACGACCCGTGAACCACGTGGTCCAGATCGAAGTCGTCTTCTCTGGCTCCTGGGAACCCGCAGAACGCCCACATGCTGAATCCAGGGAAAGGACTCTTGGCATGCACAGCAGGGGGTGGCACCCGCGAATCGCATCAACGCACGATTCTTCAGTTTCGTGCATCCTCTCGTCCGGCCGCGGGGTCTTGGTCCTTGAGCCCTGCGCCCTCGCTTTGGAGGTCGCTCGAAGGGCCACTCCCACCAAATCATGAACCCGTCCGACATTGAACGCCCACTTCGCGAACACGCCGGCTCGTTGCGGCGTTTGGCGCATGCGTTGGTCGCGGATCCACACCTTGCGGAAGACTTGAGCCAGGAGACGGCGCTGCGTGCATTGCAGCGGCCGCCTCAGGCTCCACGGTCTTGGTTGCAGTGGTTGAAGACCGTGACCCGCAACGCCGCGTTCAAGGAGCACCGCAGCCGCACACGGCGACAAGCGCGCGAGACGCAGTCGTTGGGGATCGCCCATCGCGAATCACCTTCGGCAGCGGCGGTCGCTGCGCGTCGCGAGATGCTGCGCGGTGTCACCGACGCGATGCTTGCCTTGGATGAGCCGTATCAAACGACGCTGCTGTTGCGCTACTTCGAAGGGCGTTCGCCTACCGAGATTGCCCAAGCGACGGGGGTTTCGTTGGCGACCGTGAAGAGTCGGATCGCCCGCGGGCTGGCGCTGCTTCGCGGCAAGCTTGCACGCAACGTCGGGAAGGATTGGCGGGCGGGGCTCGTGGCGGGATTCGGGTTGTCCAGCGCTGCTACTGCAGCTTCGACGACGGCCGGAGCCGCAGGTGCTGTGGTGAGTACTGTCGGCGCCGGCGGCGCCGCGGTGAGTTCTATGGTCTTGTTGCAAGGAGCAACGCTCGTGTCGACACCAAAATTGGTCGCTGCTGCAGGCGGATTGGTCGCGTGTGGTCTGTTGGTTTTCTCGTTTACAGATCCGCAGTCTGGGCCGGCCGGGAGTCCGGAGATCGTGGAGCCACCGGCCGTGCAGGCTGCCGTGGCGCGCGCCGAAGGCCCGGTCGACCTGGACCGTAGGGAGATGCTCGTTGCGGCCCCTGACGCCGTGGAGCAGCCGGTGGTCGAGGGTGTGGATCATCCGTTCGCGTTTGAGGTGGCCTGCTTGGTCGAGGACCATTTCGGACTGCCTGCCGAACACCGCGAGATCTACGCTGCTCTTCCTGACTCGGAGTTCAACCTCCTGGCGACCACGGATAGCGAAGGGCGTGCGCAGTTCGCCTTCCGCGGGAAGCGGCAAGCCGTCGAGTTACTCGTTGCAGTCAAAGACCACGCTTCGGGCCACGTGTTTCAACGGGTGCGTGCCGTTGCGGGTCACGAGAGCGAGATTGCCTTCAGCGTGCCAAATCGCGGCGCCGTGCCGCAGGAGTTCTGGAGCGTCACCCGGGTCGACGCGCCTGAAAGCGCCGCCAGCGGGTGCCCTCGCAACAAGCCGGCTGCGATGGCCTGTTCAACGTGTCACATACCGGCGTCGAAAGACTTCTTGGAAGGCGCGTTGGAACCCGCCCAGGGTTTGCACCCGTTCGCGTCCCTTCGGGATCGTTGGAGTGCGCCGGAAAACACACGCGGCATTCACTTCGAGGTATCGCTACCGAGACAGGCAGCGACGATTACCGGTTGGAGTACGCGGTCTGGGATTGCTCGTTTCCTCGAGGTCTCGGATGTGTTTGAAGTGCAGTTGGAAACCCCGACCGAAGACCGTGCCCAGCGTGGTGTCGTGCGTTCGCCTCGCGGTGATCCAGCGCACGGCGCGGTGGTGCTGCGCCTGCAGCCAGACGGCAAGTTCATCGATTCGGCAGTGACCGGCGAAGACGGCGGCTACGCATTCGAGGAAGCGTCCGCGGATCCTGTGATGCTGCACGCGACCCGCGATGGCGTGGGACGCAGCGTTGTGTCGTTGGTCGCCGATGCACGACAGCAGGACTTCATCTTGGAGGCTGGTGCCGTGGTGGAGGGCCAGGTTCTGGACACAGACGGAATTCCGATTCAGTGTGCGCTGGTCCTGTATGAAGTCTTCAAGCCGGCGCGCTCGTTCAGGGTGAGCTCGGATGCTTCTGGTCGCTTCCGATTCACCAACCTTCCAGGAGGGCAGGGCCGGGTCCTGGTCTGGGATGCTGATGCCATGAATCCCCTGCCCGCGGCGATGGTGCCCGGGGTCTACCCGAACGGCGGCGCGGTGGTTGTGCAACTCGACAAGTCCGTGCTCGGGAAGTCAGGGCTGCGGTTCACGGGGATCGAACAACCGATGCCGGTGGAGGATCTCGAAGTGCGCATCATCCAGGAATCGAGCGGCTACGGCGCGATCGCGAAGGCCACGCCGAAAGCTCACGTGTTTGAACTCGCAGAGTTGCCGATCGGGATGTACTCAGTCCGCTACGGGTCGCGGTTGCATGGATGGCATGACGCTGGCCGGGTGTTCGTCGACGGAACGGGCGTTCACGATGTCTCCCTGCAAGCGTTCAGGGCACCAGGTCGCCTGCAGTTTCTCACGGAAGGGGACTCAGCATTCGCGATGAGTCAAAACGCTTCCGCAGAGTCTCAGGCCGGCGTGCTGTCGCGATTGTTGTGGATCCGCTCGCCAGACCCATCCTTTCAGCTTGCGGCATATCGTGAGCACGACTTGATGGACTTGCAGCTCACTCCCAGCGGCGGGGGACTGATCGGTAGTCCTTCTGAAGTGGCCGCGGGCAACTACCTCTGCCTGTGGAAGCGAAAGGGCGGAGGGGTCACCACCGTGCGCTTCTCGGTGCGATCCGGGGAGCTGACCGTGGTGGATGTTCCTTAGCGTGGATGGCCGGGAGCCGTACGGCATCCTGGCCCCCGTCGCAGCGGCGGGTCGTTTCGAAGCATCGGGAGTTTGTCGCCGCCGAGGCCGTTGGCATGGCGACCGACCGCTCTTCGGTTGACTTCCCCGGCGGGACAGGTGCAATGCGCGAGCGGCGATCCTCTGAGTTTCTGCTCTGGAGAGAGTGCGCCCGAAACGCGACCGCACACCCCCGATTTCAAGATGTCCCCTGCCTCCCTGGTGTTTGCGAGCTTCCTGGTTCCAGGGCTCGGTCATTTCTTGCTGGGGAAGCCGGTCCGTGGGGTCATCGCCTTGGCCACGTGCCTTGGGTTGTTCTTTGCGGGGCTCATGGTTTTGGGGCCGCGGCTGCAGTCGATGGCGCTGCTCGATCCGTCCAGCGGGATCTTCGGCATGCTGCTGACGGCGTTCCCCGTGCGAATGCTGCCCGAGGCTTTCAACTGGGCCGCGACGGGCATCACTTCGTTCTTGCAGAGCGATCCCTCGGTGACCATCGAACGGGTGATGCGTTTGCCCGTGGAAGGCGAGCATCTGGCCGGTTTCCTGACCGGAGCATCCGGATTCCTATCGGTGTTCTGGGCGGTCGATGTCTGGTGGTTGGCGAAGCAACGTCAGGCCAAGGAGAAGGGTGATCCGGTCTACACACCGTTGGCCAACCCGGGACTCGCGGTCGGGCTGACTTGGCTCGTGCCCGGGCTGGGGCACATGCGTGCGGGGCAGAAGGACAAGGGCCTGCTCTTGTTCGTCGCGGTGGTCCTGGTGTTCATCGCGGGTTTGATGTTCTCCCACGGCCACGCGGTGGATCGGCCCAAGATGCCGGTTTGGTGGATTGGGCAGTCGCCGTTTGGCGGCGGGGTGTTGTTCACCTCGTTGGTGACTTCGCCGTGGATGATGAGCGCACCGTTTCCGATCGGTCGTGACTTGGGGGTTGTGCTGTGCACCACTGCTGGACTGATGAATCTGCTGGTGATGCTCGACGCCTACACCGTGGCGACGCGCCCTGCGGGCCTCGCATCCGAAGATCCAGCCGCGGCGACGGCGTCTTCCACGGCCAATGAGACTTCGCCCCCCGCAGCTGATCAAAGCCGCGCGGCTCCGGAGGCTACTATCTGATGTTTGTCCGCCTCTTAATCCTGATTCCCACGCTCTACGCCGTTGCGATCGTACTCGCAGCGCAGAAGCACGACGATGCGGCCAGCACGCTGCGTGCCGCGGTTCGGATCGCGATCAAGTCTCTGGCGTTTACCGTCGGGCTTGTCGTGCTGATGCAGGTGCTGCAGTTCCTGTTCATCGACTGACGGCTCGGCCACGAGTCTTCGGACTCATCCGGGTCTCTTTGCCTATCCGCGGTGCTATTCCGCAGGATTCACGATGCCCAAAACATCTGAGCCTGACGGCCCTGAGTTCGTTGAGGGGGCCGCTCTCGCCGCGCTGACCGAGAAAGCGGTGGAAGCGCGCCTTCGCGAAGCTTTCGGGATTGCCGCCACGTGTCGACCTCTGCCCGGCGATCGCGACCGCAACTTCTGCGCGAGGGCTGCCGACGGGGCGCAGTTCGTCGCCAAGGTGCATATTGCAGCGGACGCCGCGGCTTGGACGATGCAGGCAGCCGCCCTCGAGCACGTGCGCGGTCAAGGGGTGAACGAGGTCCCCTCGATGGTCCGTGCCCTTGGCGGCGAGCTCTCCGCGCCCTGGGCGCCCAATTTGGAGCTGCAACTGCGCGTGCTGACGTGGATCGACG
>CBESZZ010000290.1:0-5660 GCA_965534055.1 uncultured bacterium
GGTCGCAGACCTGCAGCTCGCAACGACATCTCCATCGCGCGAGCCATCCCGCCGCCCGCGCATCCTGGTGCAGTGGTGGCCCAAGCCGGTCATCGCTCCGGGCAAACTCAGTTGGGTCAACGAGATGATTCGCGCTGCAGGTGGGATCAATCCTCTCGGTGACCGAGATGTAAAGAGCGAACCCATGAGCGATGTGCAGGTCGCAGCCTGCCAGCCCGACGCGATTGTTCTCGCCTGGTGTGGCGTACCGGCGGCGAAGGTGCGCATCGACGTGGTGACCGAGAACCCACAGTTCGCCACGTGTCCAGCGGTCCAAAACAACCGAGTCGTGCGCATCCCGGAGGCGTTCTTGGGTCGGCCAGGCCCCCGCCTAATCGACGGCATGCGGGAGCTTCGCAGCGTGGTGGTTTCAACCGCGACGGCCTGATGATTCGATCCGCCAAACGCACGTCTAGGATTCTCGTCCGCGCCAACACTTCTTGATGTCCGCAACCATGCAGCTCTTCGCACTAGGCATCGCAATCGTCGCCACAGGCCTCGTGGCCGGGGTATTCCTGGCCTTCTCGGACTTCGTCATGCGCTCCCTCGGGAAGACTCTGCCAGCCGCAGGCTGCGAGACGATGCTGGTGGTGAACCGCGAGGTGTATCGCACGGTGTTCATGGCGCTCCTGCTCGGCATGTCCGTGTTTAGCGTAGCCCTCGCCATCTACGCGCAGCTGCAGCTTGATGGACCTTCTGCGCGTTGGATCCTGGCAGGAAGTGCGGCCTACTTCGTGGGCACGTTCCTGGTGACCATGCTCTTCAACGTGCCCATGAACCATCGACTCGACGCGGGCGGGCACGATACCCCTGAAGCGATCGACTACTGGCAGGTCTACCTGAAAAGCTGGGCTCGCTGGAACACGGTCCGCACGGTGGTGCCCATCCTCGCAATGTTTTGCTACTTGATGAGCTTCTACCACGTGGCAATCACTCAGGGACTGCCGCACACGCCATGACCGTCCGTCGCATCGTCACAAACATCGCAGCGGAGAGCATCGACAACGCGTCGAAGTTCTACCGCGATCTTCTCGGTCTGGAGTTGGTCATGGACCAGGGTTTCATCCAGACCTTTGCCTCCACCGCGCGAGCACCCGCGCAGATCAGTGTGGCGACGGAGGGTGGATCGGGGACCGCGGTCCCTGACGTATCCATCGAAGTCGACAACGTCGACGAGGTCTTTCAGGCCGCGAACGCCGGAGGATGGGAGATCCTCTACGGCATCGTGAACGAGCCTTGGGGCGTCCGCCGCTTCTACGTGCGTGACCCATACGGTCGTGTCGTCAACGTCATGGAACACATCGTCGACGCGCAGAAGTAACGCCTACGATTTCGTCTTCTTCTCCAAACGCGCCCAACTGTCGCGAAGCGCGACCGTGCGGTTCCAGACTGGCGCGGCATCGGTGCCATCCTTGCTGTCCGCGCAGAAGTAGCCCAAGCGCTCAAACTGGACCGTGGTGCCCCGCGGGGTCACGGCGAGCGAAGGCTCGAGCTTGCCGGCTCGTGAGACCAACGACTCTGGGTTCAGATGTTCGATGAAGTCGACCGCGCCATCTTCGCCCTTGCCGGGACGCTGCGCAGAGAACAAGTGATCGTAGAGCCGCACTTCGGCGTCCAGAGCGTGATCCGCAGACACCCAGTGGATCGTGCCGCGAACCTTTCGTTCATCTGCTGTGGACCCACCCCGCGACTCGGGGTCGTGGGTGCAGCGAAGCTCCGTGATGGCGCCGTCCGCGTCCTTGATGATCTCTTGGAGTGTCACGTAGTAGCCGTAGCGAAGGCGCACTTCCTTGCCGATCGCAAGTCGATGCCACTTGCGTGGGGCGTCTTCACGCACGTCGTCGCGTTCCACCCAAAGCGTGCCCGCGAAAGGCATGGTTCGCGTGCCCTGCGCTTCATTGCCGGGCATGTTCATGGCCTCGACAGAGTCCACTTTACCTTCCGGCCAGTCGGTGATGACAAGCTTCAATGGGTCGAGCACCGCCATCCGTCGTGGCGCCGTTTCGTTGAGGTCTTCGCGCAGAGCGTTTTCGAGCAGCGAGATCTCGTGGAGTGCGTTGTACTTCGCGACACCGACGGACGCGCAGAACGTCCGCAGCGCTGAGGGCGTGTACCCCCGCCGCCGCATTCCGATCAAAGTCGGCATACGGGGATCGTCCCAACCGCTGACGTGTCCATCGCGCACAAGCTGGAGCAGCCAGCGCTTGCTCAACACGGTGTGCGTCACGTTCAGTCGAGCGAACTCGATCTGCTGCGGATGATGAATCCCGAGCTTCTCCACGCACCAGTCGTAGAGTGGTCTGTGATTCTCGAACTCCAGAGTGCACAACGAATGCGTGATGCCTTCGATGGAATCTGATTGCCCATGCGCCCAGTCATACGTGGGGTAGATGCACCAAGTGGTCCCTGTCCGGTGGTGCACGACCTTGCGGATGCGGTACAGCGCCGGATCCCTCAGGTTGAGGTTGGGCGACGCCATGTCGATCTTCGCTCGCAGGATTTTGGCGCCGTCGTCGAACTCACCAGCACGCATGCGCTTGAACAGGTCAAGGTTCTCGTCCACGCTGCGATCGCGGAACGGGCTGGCCGTTCCCGGCTCCGTCACCGTGCCTCGGGCCGCACGCATCTCCTCAGCGGACTGGTCGTCGACGTAGGCATCGCCTTGCCCAATGAGCTGTTCGGCGTAGCCGTAGAGCGTCTCGAAGTAGTCCGACGCGAAGAACTTCCTGTCGCCCCAGTCGAAACCCAACCAGCGGACGTCCGCTTCGATCGCATCGACGTATTCGACATCCTCTGCGGCCGGGTTGGTGTCGTCGAACCGCAAGTTGCACAGGCCGCCGTATTCGGTAGCTAGCCCAAAGCTCACGCAAATCGCCTTGGCATGACCCAAGTGCAGGTAGCCGTTGGGTTCGGGCGGGAAGCGTGTGTGAACCCGCCCATCGTTCAATCCGGCTGCCAGATCAGAATCGATGCGCTGCCGGATGAAGTGCTTGTGCTCGGTGTCCTCGACGGTCATGCGGACCTTGTAACCGTCCGAGCCTAGGTTGCCAGCCTTCCCAGGATCTCGTCAGTGCGGCGGCACCTGGCGCCGCAGTTTGGCGGCGCGGGTTGGCGGCGGAGTGAAGGAGCAAAGACCGAAGCCCTCGGGGGCTTCCTGTCTTCGCGACCGACTCTGCTTAGAAGACCCACCAGCGGGAGTGGGACCAGCTAGGCGAACCGTTGCCGAACTCCTGCGCGATGATCGCGACCGCCTTGTCATGCAGTGGACCACTGCCAGGACCAATCTCGGCGTAGGCCAAGACCGCTGGCAAAGTCCAGTTCCACCAGCTACTGGAACCGACGTTGATGAATGGCGATCCGCGGTAGTAGAGCCACGGCGGCAGCGGCAGACCCTCTTCGTCGATGCCATCCCGGTAGCGCGCTGCGTAGCAAACGAACCACTCGCCGTTCACGTCCTGGTAGACGCCATGCTTCAGGATCGTTTCGGCCAGGAAGACCGAAAGCTCCCTGTAGAGCGGATCACCCGTCACCTTAAACATCGAGTAGGCGCCCCCTGATGCAATGGCTTCCTGCCAAGGCATCCATGCGGGAACAGCCTCGCCCACCTGGTTGGTGAGCGCACGAGTATCGAGCACGGTGTCCACGACGCGCACCGTCCGCGTGGGATCGCCGGCGAAGCGCGATCCCTTGGAGTTGTTGAGCACGTAGATCACGCGCTCTCGAGCGTGTGCCGTGAGCTCCTGCTTCTGTGCTGGAGTGCAAAGACGCAGCATGTTGGACCACGCGATGAACAAGCGCCCGACGGCCCGGCCTGAGCCGGTGCGGTTCATGATCTGAGCCAGGTCCATCTGCAGGTAGTCAAACAGCGACGCGCGCATCATGTAGCTGCCGGTGACGGCGTAGTACGACGCCCAGCGGTTCTGCGACCGATGCTGATCGTCTTGACCCGACCAACCAGACCGATCCCAAGTCCACAGGTAGCGTGGGAAGCCGAGCATGTCCGAACCGGAATAGTGCGGCAGCTGAGACCAGCTCCAGAACCCCGGGTGCGTCGAACGAAGCAACGGCTCACCGTTGGCTTCCCGGTGATGGAACGGACGGTAGAAGTCCCCCATCACGTTGTAGCCCAGCTCGTAGATGCGCCGCGGATCGGCGACCGTCGTCAGCAGTTCGCCGGCGGTCAGGCCAAAGTCGTCTTGGTAGCCAGTGTTTGCGGCGTGCGGCAACAAGCCCAGAGGGCGACGCTCCCACTGGTCTGCTGGCTGCTGCAGCAAGGCCAAGAAGTCGCTGTTCGCACGGTTCGCATCAGCCCAACCGCCGTCACCCCGCATCGAGGTTGGCAGCGGCGGAATGTGCCCTGTACCGAGCCAGTGGCCTTCCCACTGCTTGCACACGGCGTTCATGGGGCCTTGCAACTGCGCGAGGATCGACTGCAACTGGAGGGTCGTAACCCGTGCGCCCGATGGATCCTGCTGTGCGCGCTGGACGAACTCGGCCCCCGTCTTGCCGGGGATCGCAACGTTCCAGCCGGTGTAGACGAGCTGTTCGGCCTTGCCCATGACCCGCGGACCGGACAGCAACTGTGCCCAGGTGTTGCCGCCGTTCACGCTGAGCTGAGGCATGCCCAGTCGCGTGCGGTAGTCGAGCACGAAGGGGTCGAGGGATTCGACCCACAGACCACCCAGCTCCAAGCTCATGTCTTGCCAGCTTGGCTCACTTGCGGTGACCACGATCTCCGTGCGCACTGCTTCTTGGCGGTGGTAGACGTAGCTCCAAATGTCGACGGCCAAAGGCGAACCTTCCAGCCGGCCCCGGTAGTGAAAGACTTCCCGCGCCTCGTTGCTCTCGACCGTAGCGACGGTCATCACACTCAAGCGACGGTGCCGGCCACCGTAGAACGCATGCACTTCGGGCATGCGATCCAACGGATTCGCGGCAACCCACACCGAACGGGTGTAGTTGTTCACCGGCGTGGTTGGCGGCAGAGCGGATAGCTGCGCATCCGCCATCGCGTGAGGCTCCACCCGATCCGCGCGGACGTGCACCATCACCGAGTGGTCGCCGATGTCGACACCCCGCACGGCAGGCCACCCCATCGGTTGCAGGGAACCCTGCACGGGAAAGTTCTGAGCGAGGGCTCGCGGCACGGCCACGTCGAACCAGCCCATGCGGGGCTGGCTAGTCGCGAGGCTGTTGAAGCGAATGTCCTGCGCGAGAACCGGTGCTCCGCACAGAAGTGCGAAGAACATCACCAAAGAAAATGCTGATGCCGCGGCAAGCCGCGGCGAAGTCACTGAGTCCACGTTCGTGATCCAGGAAAAGGTTGGCGCTGTAGGGATGACACCGCAGGGGCAAGCGATGAAACCGGAGTGCCGGATGGCACAAGAGGCATGGGCGCCTAGGTTCTTGGTGCAGGAGGCCCTGACTGTTCGGGAAGAGAGACGGAAGGTCCCGAACTGCCGCCCACACCGCGGGCTTTTCCGCCCCTACGCGCCCTCTTCCCGAACCGGCTCGGCGCGACCTGGACTTTTCGCGCCTTTTTGCAGGTCATCCGCCACGACTCGACGCCGAATGCCGTTAACCCTGGGTCGGATTCTGAATCAGCGGTCGCTGACTTCGCC
>CBESZZ010000291.1:0-5638 GCA_965534055.1 uncultured bacterium
CCATTCCGGCCTCGAGCTTCTTCAACAGCGCGTCAACCGACACTTTGGGATCGTGCCCGCGATTGCGCGCAGCGAGGTCGCGCAAGCCGTCGATAGGTTGGCCCGGCGCCCAGCGCAAGACTCCATCAGCCAAGCAGAACCGAGCGATCTCAGGACCGAATGCATCGTCCGGAGGAATCACGACCCAGACGGCAGCGCGCGAGCTGCCTTTCAAGGCGCAAACCGCCGGGTAGACGTCGCCGCCCGGAAGCTCCGGCACCGCGTCGCGACCCAGCCCAGCTTCCAACACCACGACGTCTAGGTTCCCTAGTTCCTTTGGCCATCCGGCTGTCACAGCAGCCTCGGGCATGCCATCGCGGAGGGCGGAGAGCAGCGCTTCGGAAACGCCGACGAAGTGGACTCGGAGGGTCAAAGGGCGGCTCGCTCAGGCATCGTCTTTCTCGAGTTCGGCGTAGATTTCGTCGGAGATCGCATAGTTCGAGTGCACGGATTGCACATCGTCGTGATCATCCAAACTCTCGACCAGGCGTAGGACCTTGCGCGCCGTGCTGGCGTCCGGCATGTCGATGCGGTTTGCGGGGAGATAAGCGACTTCGCCACCGGTGAGCCTGACGTCTGCTGCCTCGAGGGCAATCTGCACGTCGCTGAAGTCCGACGCCTCTGCGTGGACTTCCCAGTCCTCACCAGACTTGACCAAGTCCTCCGCTCCGGATTCCAGGACGATCTCCATGAGTTTCGCCTCGTCCACACCGCGGCCTTCGACTTCGAACACGGCCTTGCGCTCGAACATGTATGCGACGGTGTTGGTCTCGCCGAGGCTGCCGCCACCCTTCTCAAAGAGCTTGCGCACTTCCGGTGCGGTGCGGCTGCGCTTCTCCGTGAGGATCTCGAGCATGACCGCGACGCCTGCAGGGCCGTAGCCCTCGTAGATCAGCTCTTCGTAGTTTGCGTCCGAACCTTCCCCGGTGCCCTTCTTGATAGCCCGTTGGATGTTGTCCTTCGGCATGTTGACCAGACGCGCCTTGTCCATCGCCAACCGCAAACGCGGATTGCCGTCGGGATCGCCCCCGCCCATCTTGGCGGCGACGGCGATCATCTTGGCCATCTTGGAGAAGGCCTTGGCGCGGGCGGCGTCTACCCGGTCCTTGCGAAACTTGATGTTCGAGGAGTGGGAGTGGCCAGCCATGGGTCCTGTCGTTGAGCGAGTAGGGGTCGGAGTCTGAGTGCCGTCTAGCGCTTGCTAAACTGGGTCGCCCGACGCGCCTTGCGTAGACCGTACTTCTTGCGCTCGACCTTCCGCGAATCCCGGGTCAGCAACCCGTTGTCACGCAATGTTTGCTCCACGACCGGGTTCTCGGTCTTGAGCGCGCGCGCAATGCCAAGGCTCACGGCGCCGGCCTGGCCGGTGATGCCGCCGCCTGACACGGTCACGAAGACATCGAAGTTCTTCGTCGTATCGGTCGACTTCAGCGAGTCGTAGGCCATGCGCCGCGTCTCGGGAGTCGTGAAGAACTCCTCGACGGCTTTGCCGTTGACTTGGTAGTTGCCGCTGCCGGCCTTGATGCGAACACGGGCAACCGACGTCTTGCGTCGACCGGTTCCCCACACGTAAGGATCAGATTCGAGAACCATGGTGCGCCTAGCGGCCGAGCTTCAAGGGTTGGGGATTCTGTGCAGCGTGGGGATGCTCGTTGCCGCGGTAGACCTTCAGACGCTTGAGCATCTGCTTGCCAATACGGTTCTTGGGCAGCATCCGACGGACGGCCAGCTTGATCATCTCCTCGGGGTTCTCCTCGCGGTATTCCCCGAGCAAACGCTTACGCAAGCCGCCTGCAAATCCCGTGTAGTAGTGGTAGGTGCGGCGCTGGGCTTTCTCGCCCGTCGTCTGCACCTGGGTGCCGTTGATCACCACCACGCCATCGCCCACGTTGATGTGGGGCGTATAGAGCGGCTTGTGCTTGCCCATCAGGATCTCAGCGATCCCGGCAGCCATGCGGCCGAGGCGATGCTCAGAGGCATCGACGAGGTGCCAGACGTTGAGCGCTTCGGCGCGGTCTTCGACTGTGGCGTAGGTCGTGGTATTCATCGTGGATGGATTGCGAATGCTCGCGGATGCCAAGGCATGGTGTTGGATCGTTTCCCGGTCCGTGTCATCGGTCCCGCGGCTGTCATGCGTTCTTCCTGGGCCAAAACCCTAGTGGGTGGCCCACGAACAACAGACCCAGAACTGGCGCGAAGGCCCATCTGGAGCGGCGAAGTAGGGTAGCGACGGCGCCCAGGGTTTCAACGGCCAGACCTTGCTTCCCAGCGAGACTTCTCGCCAGCGATCGCCCTGCCCCACCAGCCCAGCGGATCCCGTTGGCAAGGATGCCCGAGGCCGCCCTTCAAGAAAGCCCCCGTGTGAGGCTCCAAAGCCCACGGCAGGCCGCAACCATGGCGATCAGGGACTTTACCCAGCCTCGCAGGGGAGTGATGGTTTTGCCCTCCGCCAAAGCGGAGGGAGCTGGCGGACATGTGTTCCGACGGTTTCCACCCTGAGAACAGCCACTCCTAGAACACTCACATGATCCGAACCACCACCAACGCCCTCCTCGCCGCCACGCTGACCGCCGGATTCTGCCTCGCGCAGGGACCCGCGGCGAGTTCCTTCAGCTACGGCTCCACCTGCAACGGCTCGACGGCAACCACGGTCTACGCGATCAACGACACCACCCCAATGCTGCGCTCCGTCTCGTCGCTGCCCAACGAATACGCCTTCCCGGTCATCAACACGAGCGCATCACCCGTTCAAGTGATCGGGTTCCAGACATGGACGCAGTCGGTATCCGGCAGCTTCGAAACCGGGGTCGCCTCCATCCACGAGGATGCCGCAGGTCCTGGTTCCACCACCCACTCAGCACCCGCGGCCGCCGCGCTCTCCACCGGCACGATCGGTGTCGACGGCACAGCCGGCTGGTACGACGTGGCCGTGGGCGCACCCGCCATCCTGCAACCAGGTGAAGCGTTCTGGGTGACGATCGGTTGCTTCTCGATGATCTCTCCGCCGCAGGCGCCGGCCGCAGGGACCTCCGCGCCTGCAACCATTCACTACCGCCGCGCCAACCTGAACAGCAACGCCTGGACTCCTTCGGTCTCCGTGACCAACCCAATCCTGCGAGTCCGCGCACTGTCCGCCAGCCCCCCAGCTCCGAGCCTGATTCCGAACGCACCGCCAGCGCTCGGCCAATCGATGATGCTCGACTTCGCGAACGGCGTCCCCGGCGCCGCAGCTTTCATTCTCCACTCGTTCAACAACACGACCTGGAACGGCTTGCCGATTCCGTTCGACGCCACCGGGATTGGCGCACCGAACTGCTTCATCTACACCGGCAGCGAAGTCACGCAGTTGACGCTCCTGGATCCGGCAGGCGCCGCAACTGTGAGCTTGCCCATTCCAAACGACCCCTCGCTGTCGGGAATCGTCCTGTTCAACCAGGGTGCAGCAGTCGGCAACCCCAACGCAATCGGCGCCTTCTTGACGAACGCGACGCAATCGACCGTCGGTATGTAGAGCATGGACGCGCGAGACCGACCTTGGCTGCGCGCCGCCGCCAGCTCCCTCACTACTCGAGCGAGCGGATGCTCATGATGTTCGTCAGGCCCTGCTGACGAATCGAGCCCGACACCACCACGATGCGGTCGCCGCTCTTGGCCAAGTGGTCTTCGAGCAGCACCGTTTCACCCGCGGACGTCATGGCGTCCACGGTGCGTGTCATCGGCACCTTCTTGGGGAGCACGCCCCAAACCAGCGCTAGCCGCTGCATGGTGCGTTGGAACGGAGTGAACGCGACCATGCGCGTGGGCACCCGTTCACCTGAGATCTGCCGTGCGGTTGATCCGCTCTCCGTGAACACGGCAAGCACTTTGGCGTCAACTTCAACCGCCGCGTAGGCGGCGGCACGCACAGTCGCAACGGCCACGCTGGAACCGACCTTGCGGTTACGACGGCGTCGCCGCGTGTACTCGTAGGTCGAATAGATCTCTCGCTCCGACGTGCGAATGATTCGTTCCATGATCTTCACGGCACGCACCGGATGCTTACCCGAAGCAGTCTCCGCCGAGAGCATCACCGCACTCGTGCCGTCATAGATCGCGTTCGCGACATCCGAAGCCTCGGCGCGGGTCGGGCGCGGGTTCTGCACCATGGATTCGAGCATCTGCGTGGCGGTGATCACCGGAATTCGCGCATCGATGCACTGGGCGATGATCTTCTTCTGCAGGCCGGGAACTGCTTCCGGGCCCAGCTCGACACCCATGTCACCCCGGGCAACCATCACGGCATCCGCGGCGGCCACGATTGCCTCGAGGTTCTTCACCGCTTCGGGCCGTTCGATCTTCGCAATAACCTGGGCGTCGCTGCCGGCTTTGGAGATGCGCGCCTTGAGCTGGTCCACCTCTTCCGCGGTGCGAACGAACGACAGCGCGACAAAGTCGATTCCGTGTGCAAGCAGTACGTCCAGGTCATCGAGATCCTTCTTGGAAAGCGACTTCGCCGACACTTCGGAACCTGGCAGGTTGATCCCCTTGAACTGGTGCAGCAGCCCGCCGTAGACAACGCGGGTTGTGATTTCCGCCCCCTCCACCGATTTGACCTTGAGCTCGATGATCCCGTCATCAAGCAAGACCTTCTCACCGGGCTTCACGTCTTTGGCGAGTCCCTTGTAGCGGCAGCCGATGCGTTGCGTCTCACCGGCCTCGCCGGCCTGCCCCACCACTCCCGCCGCCGTGCTGACGATGAGCGTCGAGCCTCGGTCGAGCCAAATGGGCTTCGCATCGAGCAGCGGCCCCACGCGGATCTTCGGCCCCTGCAAGTCGGCCAGGATGCCCACAGCCTGATCTAACTGTTTGGCAATCTTGCGCACCCGTCGCACGCTGCGGATCAACGTCTCGTGATCGTTGTGCGCGCAGTTGAGACGGAACACGTCAACCCCGGCTTTGACGAGTTGCTTGATCCCGGCCTCGTGGTGAGACGCGGGACCTAGTGTGGCGACGATCTTTGTGCGGGTCGGGAAGCTCATGGTGATCCTGAGGCTGCTACCGGATGAATTGCGGCAGACTCTCGTGGCAGTCGAGGCGGGGCGGGGCGTGCGTTCTATCGTCGAATCCACCCCACGCACGCACCAAGTGCTCAGTCGCGCCGGGTGCACGACAGTTCACGATGCGGCGACATCTTTTCCGTGGCGTGAACCGTGATGGCCTCGCGGCCATCTTCGATGAACAAACTCACGCTCGCTTTGCCTGCCGACGGCTCAGGCGGCCCTTCTCTGCATGCGTCTGGAGACACCAACAATCGAAACCATCGTCCAACCGATGATCCAAATCGATGTGATCCACTGTGCCGAGCTCAAGCCACCGAAGAAGCCCCGGCTGGGATCTCCGCGCATGAACTCTGTGAGGAACCGCAGCGCGCAGTAGCCCGTGAGGTAGGCCGTCGCCACATGAGCCAGGGACTTGCCCCGGCCATACCTGCACAACAAGAGTCCCAGCAAAAGGCACCCCACAGCCTCTAGGAACTGCACAGGAATTAGATCGAGCCCTGCGAGAGGCGGATCCACCCACGAGTCAGCTCCATAGACCGTGGAGAGTCCGATGATTGTGC
>CBESZZ010000292.1:0-5633 GCA_965534055.1 uncultured bacterium
ACGCGACCCCCTTCTCGATCCAATCAGTTCGATACTCAAAGGGCCAAAAGATGTCGTGGATGTGAATGATCACACCAGGTTTGAGTCCTGGCAGGATGTTGAACAACTCTTGGTGCACGTCGCTCCCTAGTTTGCTCGCGTGCGTGGAATCAATCAACAAGATGTCGTTGGCTTCGAGCTGGTCGAACATCTTCACGTCGACATCTTGGATTCGTTGCTCAAGGATCGTGTGCCGCTTGTCAGCTTCCCTGAGTCGAGAACGCAAGATCTCGGGGTAGGGCTCGATGAACGTGCATTCGATCGAGCCATCGAACGACAGGTCGTTGGTGTCCAAGATCACTTGTGATGACCACCCTGACCCAATTTCAATGATCTTGCGCGGCTTGAAATGGCGGATGATTCCGTAGAGCGTGAGACCGTCACCCCAGCCGTAGGACAGGTTGTCGAAGTAGTACCTAAACGCAGGGTCGTCCTCGTTGGGGAAGGGGCACTCGGCGTGATACTCCGCCATGTGTTCGAGGAGCTGTAGCTGCTGTTCGCGGCGAAGGTTGATGCCGGGGAGTGAGGTTGGAAGGGAGTTGTTCGCCTCCATCGTTTTCATGTTCTCGATGAAACTTGCGCGATCGGTCAGTGATGGAACCACGGAATAGAAATGGCCCGAGGGCCACGGCTCCCCGCTGTGGATCAGGTGTGTGAGCTCGTCGCAGTTGAGTAGGGAGAGCAGGAAGGCCTCTCGATCGAGACGACCCGACGCCAGCGCTTCCGCGTACTCCTCCCGAACCTCCGCCTCCGGTTCTCGCCGCAAGATTCTGCGGTAGGCCTGGTCCACGTATTCGAGCTCATCCTTCATCGGGTTGATCCTAGCGATGGGGTCATCGCGTTGCCGAATTTGGGTCACCGGTATGGGATTGGCGGTTGGTCTGAGAGCATGGGTGCATGGCCGACCCAGAAAAGTGCGACTCCCGAGCAAATGCGATCATCGACATCTCTGAGCCGCTCGCGCCCGCGACAGCGGTGTTCCCAGGCGATACGCGCTTCAGTCAAGAATGGGTGATGCGTCTCGACCAAGACCACTCCTGCAACGTCTCCACGATTCGCCATTCCGTCCACTGCGGCACGCACGCCGATGCGCCGCTGCACTACCTGCCCGATGGTTGCGACATTGGCTCCGTGGCGCTTGATGCATACCTGGGGTCTTGTCGCGTGCTCGATGTCACCTCGGTGGCCGGATCGAATGCAGAGAAGACGGTGAATCCAGAGTGCCTCAAAGCTGATCGATTGCGTGGAATTGAGCGTGTGCTCTTGCGCACGATTCCGCCCAGCCGGGGCCACGACCACACGGTGTTTGACCCCGGTTTCACAGCGCTTGGTCCGGATGCGGCGAAGCAGTTGGCTTCGTGCGGAATCCGCCTGGTCGGGCTGGACACGCCGAGCATCGACCATCCCACGAGTCAGGATTTGCCCGGCCACAAGGTCCTGGCCGCTGCGGGGATCGCGATCCTGGAGAATCTCGACCTGTCGCGCGTGCCGGTGGGTGGTGAGGGCCACGGCGACTTCGAACTCATCGCGCTGCCGATTCGCATCGAGGGTGCCGACGCCGCCCCCGTGCGGGCGGTACTGCGACCTTTGCAGCGCTGACCGCCTTGGTATCGTCTGCGCATGACTGAGAATCAGGCGATCAATCCCGGCACCCTCAGTGAACCCATCGGTTTCGCCCACGGGGTGCTGTCGACCGGGTCGAGCACGCTGTGGCTTGCTGGACAGTGTGGTTACGACCGCGCTGGCAAGATTGTTGAGTCGGGTGACCTGGTCGGGCAGCTCGATCGCGCCATGGGCAACATCGGCGATGTCTTGAAGGAGGCGGAGATGGAGTTCGCCAACATCGTGCAGCTCAACTTCTTCGTCACGAGTCGTGACGATTACGCGGTGGCGCGGCGTGAGTTTGGCCGGGTGTGGAAGCGGCATTGCGGCGCGCACTTCCCAGCGATGGCGCTGTTCATGGTGGCCGGTCTGTTCGATCTCGACGCGTTGATCGAGATTCAGGGAGTGGCCGTTCGATGAAAGTTCTTTGCGCCCTTTGGTTCGCCCTCGTGGCAGGCGGTTGTGCGAACACTCCCGAAGAGTTCAACCCGCCGGTGCGGGGTATCGCAGAAGACGTGGAGATCACCGGGGACGGATTCGTTCACTGGAACGACACGCGGATTCCCGTGGAGACCTTCATGTTGGAGATGCGCATGGCCTCGCGCCGGGCGGGTGACGATCCGGACAAGAAGCCGCGCATCGTCATGTATCTGACCCGGTCGCCTGGCTTGAGTGCGACTGCCGACCTCGATCGGATCATTTCCGATCTGCAGGCAGCCGGCATCAAGAACGCGACGATCGAGGGGCCGCGGCGTTGAGCAACGCGCAGCAGTCGTCGTCAGACGCTCAAGACGGTGAGGCATCGAGTTTGCCGTTTGTGCGACCGGCAGAGCTTGTCGTGTTCGACGTCGACGGCACGTTGCACAACACGTTCGCGTGGTGGCATCGAGTGGTGTCCAAGGCGGTCCAGGCGTTTGCGCAATTGCGCGGGGTTCATATTCCTGCGCCGGAACAGGCGATGGCCGAAGGCGTGGTTGGGATGGCTGACTCCGAGGTGTGGGCGCCGTTCTTGCCCGCGGACCTGAAGGACGAGTGGGTTGCGTTCCGCGACGTCGTTGTGCCGCTCGAAGTCGCGGAGTTGCATCGAGGAGTCGACTACTTGTTTCCGCATGTGCGCGAACTCCTGCTCGGGTTGCGTGAAAGTGGCGTCGGCACCGCGCTCGCCAGCAACTGTCGGTCGCGGTACTTCGCCGCGGTTTGCGACGGGCAGGGTCTCGGCGCGATCACCGATTCGCAGTGGTGCTTGGACTCGCAGGGCGTGGAATGCAAAACCGACATGCTGCGTCAGGCGTGGACCGTCGCCGGCAAGCCGGACCACGTGGTGATGGTGGGCGACCGAGAACCTGACTTCACCGCCGCGCAGGCCATGGATTGGCCTTTCATTTGGCGGCGGAACGATCGTTGCGACCTTGGAGCTGAGCTCTCCGCGCGAGACGCGGATTGGTCGGGAGATCCGGGCCACTTTCGAGGGCTGGTCGGGCTGCCATCAAACTGAGCTGAGAGGCCTTCAGCGGCGGTTCCTGGTGCGTGCCAGGCGATTCCATTGCTCTCGAGGTGGGCTGTTCTGCGCGCTCGCGGCGGTTTTCTGCAATAATCCCGGTCGGTGCCGCAACGGTGCCCGCCATGCCAACCTACTTCTTCATCGTCTTGACCGTGTTCGGCTACCTGTGCTGGAAGGCGGTGATCGATGCTCAGGAGCGTCGTCGGGAGCAGCGGCTGGATCTCTTGGAGAAGGCGATCGAAAGCGGTTCGTTGGATCGCGCCACGCTGGAGGGCATCTCAAGGATCGTGAACGATCAGCCGCTGGTGCCGCGGATTCACGGCGTGCGGATGCTGTTCGTTGGCTGGATGTTGATGTTTCTAGGGGCGGGCGGAGTCGTGCTGAGCATGGCCACGAACCAGTGGAGCTTCGAAGGAGTCAACCTGGGAGTCAGTGCCGTGACGGTGCTTCTCGGTTTTGCTTTGACGACCTACCCGTTCGCGGTGCGGGAGCTCGAGGGCAGAGATGTGGATCGCGCAGAATCGCTGCGGTGATTGTTCGGTGACTTCTTGAGCCGCCGCCGACTCCCGCAGGATCCAGCGTTGACCGACGCCCTGCACCGTTGGCTCTGCGTTTGGGGCTGCCCGGCGGGGGGCACTACGGCGCACTGGAACCCGCGGTTGCGGACGACCGCGGGCCGGGCGTTCCCTCGTGGGGGGCGGGTGGAACTCAATCCCAACCTCCTTGCGGTTCGATGCGGCACGCTCGCATTCGACGCGGTGATGGTTCACGAAGCGGCGCATTTGGCGGTGCATCGTCTGCTGGGGCCCAATCTGCCGCCCCACGGCGAAGGTTGGCGGGGGCTGGTGCGGGAAGCGGGTTTCGAGCCCACGGTGCACCATGGCTTGATCGAAGGGCGAGAGTCGGCCACGAGCTGCCAGAAGCACGCCTACCTGCATTTCTGCGACCTGTGCGAAGCGCGCCAAGTGCAGGGGCACGAGCCTCCCGCCAAGTGCCGGGCGTGCGGTGCCCGGGGCGTCTTCCTCACCGTGCGGGCCACGGCGACTCCGGCGGGGCTGGCGCGGCTTGAAGGGCTGTGCGCGGCCGAGATTCGGGCCACGCATGGCCTTTTGGCCTGATTTTCGGTCGCGACCGAACCCACGCCTCTCGGCAGCGTTAGGTGGCCGAGCGAGCGGCGGTGCTGCATTCCTGCTCGTTGGGGTTTCCCGGCAATTTGGGGGACTTCGCCGGGACCCGGCAGACAGCGTTGTCATGGCAGCACCGGCCCTGCATCATTCCTCGCCCGGAATCCCGCATCAGCACCAATCGATGACCCGAGACACTGTCCGCATTGCTGTCCCCATCTTCGCCCTTCTCTTGTCGGCGGCGCCCGCCCTCGTTGCGCAAAGCGACAAGATCCACAAGGTCGATGGCTCCATGATCGAAAGCGTGCGCGTCAAGGACTTCACGGTTCAAGAGCTGACGTACACCGAAGGCGGGAGCAACAAGACGTTGTCCTCGGATCAAGTGGCTTCCCTTGAGCTGGCTGGCTTCAAAGATGCCTACAAGCGTGGGTTGGCCGGCAACGATCCTGGCCAACTGTTGACGGTGGCGCGGGAGCAGGTGAAGCGAAACAAGGTGATGGCTCAGATGGGGTTCGTTCGCGCCGCGAGCTTGTTCCTTGAGTACGACGACGGCGAGGCAAGCGCTGTCGCTGCGCTCGACGAGATGACGCAGGAGTTTCCCGAAGGTGGCTTCGTGCCCGAGCTCTACCGGCAAAAGCTCGGCGTCTACTTGGGCCGTGGTCCTGCCGGCGCCAAGAACGCTCTGGCCGTCGCGACCAAGTTTGGTGACGCCGCTTCTTCTGGTGGATGGCCGCAAGGCTTCATCTACGAGGCGAACTTCTTCAAGGCGCTCGCCGAGGCGTCCGGTGGATCTCTGGAAGCAGGTGCTTTCCAAGGCCGCATGCGTCAGATCTTGGGCGACACGCTCGGGACCTTCCCAAACATCGCGAACCGCGCGAACGCACAGTTGGCCAACAGTCTTCGGATTGACGAGAAGACCGACGACGCGAGAGCGATCTACGAAAGTCTGTTGGGTCAGGATGGTGTCGAAACCAACGTACGCGCACAGGCGTACGTCGGCATGGGGCACCTGAAGATGGCGACTGGTTCGACCACGGAGAAGCAGGCCTACAAAGAGGCGATGTTGCTCTTCCTTCGGCCCTACATCGAGACTCCGGAAGCGTGGGGTTCGACCATCGCCGAAGGCCTCTACAACGCGGCCATCTGCGCAGAGCGCTGGGGTGGCACGGACGCCAGAGAAATGGCGTATCGCCTCCGTGGACGACTGAAGTCGCAGTATCCCACCAGCGAGTTCACCGAGCGTCTGAGCAAGTGAGTCCTACGGGCGTCTCTCCGGATTCGCTCGAATCAGACGCCAGTCGGAGCGGCACGCCGCCGCAAGCTTCAGATTCTGAGGCCGAGCGGAAAGAGCCTCCGCAGCCCCCGCG
>CBESZZ010000293.1:0-5621 GCA_965534055.1 uncultured bacterium
CGAGGAGCTTCAGCTTCGCGAGGGCTACAAATTCGAGATCAGACAGGTCAGCGTGCTCGGCGGCGCTGGCGTGGCCATCAGCCCCGGCCGCGGTGAACCGATCCCCATGACCGGCGAGCTACTCGGCTCCAACGCCGGCGGTGCGCTCGATTCGCTTAGCAAAACCTTCGACGGTGAAACCGTCGTCGGCGAAGACCTCGCCGCGGCGCTCAAGAGCGTCGACGAGTTCTTCCAACGCCTAGTCGATCCCGACAACTCAGTCGGCTACTTGCTCTCAAACCGCGAGCTCTACAACGAGCTCATGGCGATCTTGAAGAGCGCCCGCAACTCGATGGAAGCCATCGAACGCGGCGAGAGCGCACTCGGCCGCCTGATCCACGACAAGACCGTCGGCGATGACTTCGCCGCGCTCGCCGCCAACCTGCGCGAGATCGCAGAGAAGGGCAACACCGGCAACGGACTCGTCGCCCGCGCCTTCAACGACCCCAACCTCGCCGACGATGTCGCCGGCATCTTCACGGGAGCCCGCACACTCATCGACGGTGCCGTCGATGGCCGCGGTCTCATTGGCACGCTGTTCAACAACGAGGCGGTCGCCCAGAACTTCCGCGACGGACTCGAAGAACTCACCGCGGTCATCCGCAAAGCCAACGACCCCGCAGCCGGCTTCCTCGGAGCGCTGCTCGGCGACCCCGGCATGTCGGACCGTTTCAACGCCATCCTGGAGAACGTCGACGACTTCACCGCCAAACTCACCGGCGGGGATGGGTTGGTGGCGATGCTGGTGAACGACAGCGAGCTCGCAGAGAAGGTCAGCCGCTTGTTCAACCAGGTGGCACGCGCCATCGAAGATGCACGTGAGGCCGCGCCGATTGGAACGCTCTTCCAGGTGATTGGCGGGGTGTTCTAGCCTTCGCGATCGAATGATCGCCAAGCACCACCCGCAGGCCAGACCTTGGACGCAGCCGATCTCCTTGAGGAAGCGTCCTTCTTAGGCCACCCTCGAATTCCGCATCACCGCCGATTGTCTGGCCGTGTCGACCGAAGGCCACCGTAGCCCGTCCTACCTGGCTTTCGGCAACACCGCTGCAGTCGACTGAACGTTGGTCGCGTTCACCGTGGGTTCATGGAAGAAATACGACACCTTCCGTCGTTGCCCCTTCCTGAAGCGCAGGCGCTGCGTGCGTTCCCATTCCCCCTCCGAGCAGCTGAGTTGGGCACTGATCGTCAACAGGCCCTCTTCGCCTTCGTTGGTGACCACGAAGCCAAACTGGATCCCGGCGTCCGGCTCGTCGTTGCGGATCTGCACCGATCTTGTGGCCTTCAACTGGCTTGTACGGCCCTTCGCGTCACTGGTGAGATGAGACAGCTTGTCGCACCCGGTAAGCGAGCAAGCAGCGCTCAGAATCGCGATTCTAACGAGGGTTTGTTTCATGATGTTCCGCTCCAGTGCCAAACGGCTAGTCGAGCAATCGAAGTTCTTTGACGATCCCGTGCACACCCTTGGTCACCGCGACCAGAGTCTTCAATCCAGCGCGTATCTCCTTGGTCTTCCAGCGCGCCGTCAACATCAGCAAGCTCTTGCCGGCCGCAAGCCCGGTGGACTTCAACCGATCCGCGTGCCGCTTCCGCAGTGCGAGAAGTTCTGAACCGTTCAGCTTGCTGAGACTCCGCCACCGTTCGTTGATGGACTTGGCATCCCCGGCGTAGTCCTTCAACGAATCAGCCAGGGCTAAGGCCGATCGCTTGTCGACAACCCCGTCCATGGTTGCGATGACCGCATCCATCAGATCGATGGCTTCGACGGCAACCGCGTCGTGGGTAACCCGAAGCGCAGGCAGATTGCGACTCGGGTCAAACGCGATCTTTGGCGCGCGAACTGCGAGTCCATCGCTGCGGGTGCTCGACTTTGGCTCCAGTGTCGCCGTGCCCGAATCAGCACTCGCGTCACCGCCGCACCCGGTGAAAACCACCAGTAGAATCACGCCCGCCGCCCACCAGCAGCATTGAGAACAGCGACGCCAACCTCGACCTAGCAACAGTGGAACGGTGGAAGCAGAACCGAGGGGTCCCAGAGAGTGACGCTGTGAGGTCATCGAATTTGGACTGGATAGAGTTGAGGGTTCAGTGAACTTGGCATCGGGGAGGCCCACGGCACAGGGCTGCTAGACTGCCTCCAACATCCAGGGCGAGAAATGGCGCCGGACTTCGAAACAAAACCCGAGTTTTTTCGCGCACAGCAATCGATGACACCGTCTCCAGACACTCGATTCACCACCGCGGATCTGCCGCAGGCATGGTCGGAAATGGATTTCATTGCTCGTCGACTGCTGAGCAACGAGCGCGCGAGCCACACCTTTGCAACGGATGACCTGCGACAGCAAACCTTGGTCAAGCTGCTCGGACCTCAGCACGCAACCAAGGAGTGGCCTTCGGCTCGCGTGTTCCTGCGCACCTTCGCTGCCGCAGCCCGCAACGTGCTGATCGACCATGCGCGGGCGCGATTGACCCAGAAGCGCGGTCTTGGCGCGAAGAAGATCGCGTTCGACGCGCCGCTAGAGCTCTTGGCAGAAGATCCGTTCCAGCTCGTCGCTGTGCTCGAGCTGCTGGACAAGATTGAGACGTCGACGCTACCCGAGGCCGCACTGACCGCTGAGATCGCACGATTGCGCGTGCTGTGTTGCCGCAGCGACACGCAGATTGCCCGCAGCCTGAACATCACGCGCAACAAGACCAAAGACCTGTGGACCCGCGCACGCGCGTGGATCCAACTGCATCTGGATGCCTGAGAATTCGGATGCCTGTATCGATCCGCACCCACCGCACCCGGCACAAGACCCGTCTCTTCGAACTCTTTGATCACGCGGCGCGGTTGCCGCACGCGGACCGCGAAGCGTTCATCCTTGCTGAGTGTCCGGAGCCGATGCTTGCAAAGCTCCGGGCTTTGCTCGAAGCGGACCTTCTGGCACCTACTGACCGCAGTGCCAGCTCGCAGTCTCACGACAACGCACCGCCATTGGCTCGGAACAGTGAAGACCAAAGCATGGAACCGAAAGGGTCCTGCGCTCTCACAACCGCCTGCAATGCGCTGACCCGGTACGCCCAGATCGTCACAGAATCGACGTCTGCGGAAGATGCTCTTGGTGCATGCACGGACCCGAGGGTCGAGACCCAGCTGACCGCGTTGCTCGACGCGGGTGCTGGGCCGCTGTCCGCCACGCGTCTCAGCGGCCATCGGTTTGAAAACCACGTGATCGGCGCCCAGCTCGGCAGCGGCGGCATGGGTGACGTTTGGCTCGCAGCACAGCTGGCGCCTCAACGCATCGTGGCACTCAAGCTCGCGCGGCGCGCTCCGGGATTGGATGCTCGGATTGCCGAGATGTCTGCCCCACTGCCGAGAGAACAGCTGCTGGCGGAACAACGTGCGGATCTGATGTCGGAATCCGATTCGCTGGCTCGACTAAACCACCCAGGCTTCGCCTCGATCTTCGAGGTGGGCGAAATGGTGATCGACGGCGACGCGCATCCCTACTTCACCATGGAGCTGGTCGCCGGCGAGCACCCGTTTTGTCGCGACGCGCTGATCGCGGCGGCCAAAAGCCTTGGCCAACAGCGAGTGCTGCTCGAGCATTTGCACTCGGTGATGGACGCAGTCAGCCACGCCCACCGATTCGGCATCGTGCACTTCGACCTCAAACCGTCGAACGTCCGCCTGAACGCGGAAGGCCACCCACTCGTGCTCGACCTCGGCCTTGCCGCCATGGTGGGGCCGTCGTTCTCGCGGCCGAACAAGCGGCAAGATTCCCGCCGCGGAGGCACGGTGAGCCACATGAGCCCAGAGCAAACCGATACGCCGCTCGCATTGCTTGATGCGCGGAGCGACGTCTACAGCCTGGGCGTCATGCTCTACCAGGTCCTGACCTCAGAGCTGCCGTACGATCTCAACGGACTCAACCATGAAGCGGTCTTCGACAGGATCCGAACCGCCGTACCGCGCAAGTTGCCACGGCTAGCGAAGCGCCATGGTCGCCCCATGGCCTCGATCGTGGCGAAGGCTCTGGCCAAAGACAAAGCGGACCGCCACCAAGACGCAGAAGAACTCGCATGCGACCTTCGTGCTTACCTGGACCACCGACCAGTCCCTTCGCACTCTGGCGGCGCGATCTACCGCACCGCAATGTTCGTTCGCCGCAACCCCAATGCGGTTGCCGCCACCACCATTGCGGGTGCGCTCGCGTTGATCCTCGGCGTTGTCTACTTGGTGGACATCACCCGCACCAACAACCAGCTCGCGCGGGAAATCACCCACAAAACTACCGCATTCGAAACCCGTGACCGAGCCGCGGACGCAGCTGCCACGGAGTCCAAGCGCTCCCTGCAAACCATGCTGACCGCGGTCAGTTCGTTGGCTGATGCGGCACTGCACGTCACCGATCAAGTGACCGCCTCAGGTGTCGACCGCGCCACCACCGTTCAGTTGCTGGAGTCTTTCGAATCCGCACACCTCGCCCTCGCAGCCTCAGCGACGGCGGACCAATACCGGCGCTCGGAGATCGCCGCATTGATCGAACGCATCGCCGCAGCCTACTTCCGGCTGGGCGACCGCGAACGCAGCCGCGAAACCTTTGAACGCTTCGTCACCATGCAACGCCAACTCGTGCAAGCCGACCCGGACATGCTCGCTTGGCAATCGGGATTGGCCGCGCATCTGCTGCGTTTGGCCAACGAACGCGCGGCGACCGGTGACGCCGAAGGACAGCTTGCAGCTCTTGTCGAATCCGTGGATCTCTTCAAAGCACTGGTCCGCGACCCGACGCTCCCAAACTTCAATCACGAAGCCAGCATCCCAGGGCCCCAGCTGCAAACCATCTGCCGCGTGAACTTCGGTCGCGCCGTCCTACAGCTTGCCTTGGCCCAACCGGCGCACACGCAGAAGGCGTCCTCGCCCGACGCGAAAGCAGCGCTCGCTGCTCTTGACGCAGCGCGGCGCGATGCCCCGACCGATGCGTATCTTCTTCAGATGGATCCGTTGCTCCGGCCAGCGCTGCAAGCCGCAAGCGAGGGCCGCTGAGTTGTCCGGTCGAACGTCGAGCGCTCCAAGCAACTGATCGAGCGGAGCGGTGCTAAGCGCCGAGCCCGTCGCAACAACCAGGAAGACTCAGAACCGACGACTGGAGGAACGCGCAGTTGCTCGTTGTCCGCGACAGGACTCTGTCGTGATCAAGGTCAGTCCACTTCCCGCGGCCAAGGTCGTCGCACCAAGGAGCGCGTCACCAGAGACGCAAGCCGAGCCACACTAAAAGTAGCTAAGCCACTTCCAATCCCGTCGCTGCTTCACCCCACCAAACCACCGACAAGGAAAATACAACAACCCCACAACCACGACCCACCCGACGTAGGTACTCACCAACCCACTAGTGAACCATTCAGGGAACCCACCACCAGCCAGCAACATCGGCCACCCGTCACCAAGCGGCGAGAACCACTCCCCGTAACTCACCCGGTGCCAGACCAAAGCCAACCCGTGGGTCAGGTAGATGTGCAGCAGGTAATAGAACATCGGCACGCGCCCATACACGGCCAATGAGGTCAAAACCAACAAATTGAGAGCCAGCGCAAGA
>CBESZZ010000294.1:0-5620 GCA_965534055.1 uncultured bacterium
GATCATGCCATCCGTGCCGCCCTGAGCTTGGCGCAGGTATCCCTGGCCACGGGGGATCGTGTGGGCACCTTCACGTTCGCGGAACGCCCGGGACCCGTCTCTCTGCCGCGCGCGGGCATTCAGTCCATGCAGCCAATCCAACAGCGCATGGTGGAAGTCGACTACTCAAGCAGCGAACCAAACACGACCTGGGCGCTCACGGAGCTCTCTCGACGACTTCGTCGGCGGACCCTCATCGTGCTGTTCACGGACTTCGTCGACAGCATTTCTGCCGCCCTCATGATGCCCGCGGTGCACCGCCTATCCCGACGACACGTCGTGCTGTTCGTGACGTTGAGAGATCCACTTCTGAATCAACTGGCAGCCGCCAAGCCCGCGAGTGACGAAGACCTTCATCGTGCAGCACTCGCAAGCGATCTGATCCAGGAACGAGAACTGGTGCTCGAATCGCTGCGCGTCGACGGCGCCCAGATCATCGCCACACACGCGAACGAACTGGGTCCAGCACTCATCGATCACTACCTGCATGTGAAGCGAAGGGAGCTGGTTTGAGGAACGCCGACCAGGACTCACAAGCGACAACTCCTTGGAGTGTGCGCTTCCGTAGGGAGCGCGAGGCCAGCTGGACACAGCTCGAGGATTTGGTCGTCAAGTGCGAGCGTCGTGGACTCAAACGGTTGTCCGCCGCGGAGCTCGCGCGCCTACCAATCCTCTATCGCGCCACGCTTTCCAGTCTATCCGTTGCCCGCGTCAACATTTTGGATCGCGGCCTGCTGAACTACCTCGAGTCGCTGACCGCGCGCGCATACCTGTGGGTCTACGCACCCAGGCGCGGCGTGCTGCGTACAGCGGGCAACTACTTCGGCTCAGCGTTTCCGCGCGCCGTCCGCAGTCTGGGCCCGCACCTGATCGTCTCAGTCGGTGTCCTCATGCTTGGCGGCTGCATTGCCGCAGCGCTGTTCTACGCCAACCCAGACACGTACAGCTACTTCGTCGGTGAAGGCATGGCCCAGGGTCGGGATCCATCGGCGACGACCGCGGAACTTCGCGATGTCCTGTTCTCCACCGATGAAGAGGCGAACGAAAACCTCACGACGTTCACTGCGTATCTCTTCACGCACAACTCGAGCGTCGCCATCTTGACGTTCGGCTTGGGCTTCCTGTTCGGGATCCCCGTGCTCTTGCTGCTGCTCTACAACGGCATGGTGTTGGGTGCGATGTCGGCGCTCTATCACTCCCGCGGCTTGGGCGTGGAGTGGTGGTCCTGGATTCTGCCGCACGGGATCACCGAGATGTTCGCGATCTGCCTCGCGGGAGCCGCCGCGTTGGCGGTGAGCCATCGGCTGATCTTTGCCGGGCGTTCATCCCGCGTGGTCGAGCTATCGCTGGTCGGCCGAACGATGGCCGGGGTCATCGCCGGTGCCGTGGGCATGCTGTTCATCGCGGCGATGACCGAGGGGATCTTCCGTCAAACAGTCCTGGATGTATCCATCCGCTACGCACTCGCAGCCATCCTGCCTTTGTGTTGGCTGCTCTACTTCACGCAAGCTGGCCGAGTAGGAACGCCAAGGGCCGATCCATGAGCGCGAACCCGGCAGAGCTCGATGCGATGATTCAGTCTCCGGAAGGCATCTCCCTGCACTTCCGCACGGCGAGCGTGTCCGAACGGCTGGTGGCATTCATCCTCGACCTACTCCTCTTGACGGTGATCATCACGATCTTGGGGTTCCTGGTCGCTTGGACCCTCGGCGGCGGAGCCGTCATGATCCTGACGTTCTTCGCGCGACAGTTCTATTTCGCCTGGTGCGAAGTGCGATGGAACGGCACCACACCGGCAAAGCGATGGCTCCACCTACGGGTCATACGCGCCGACGGCGGACCGCTGACCACCGAGGTTGTGCTCGCACGAAACTTCACCCGTGAAATCGAGCTCTTCATCCCGCTCGTGATCTTGTTCTCGCCAGAGCAAATGTTGGCCGGGCAAACGGGAGTCGTCGCTCTCGTGGCATCGGTGTGGGTCGTCCTTCTCCTGCTGTTTCCACTTACGAACGTCGAGCGCCGCCGCCTGGGCGACCTTCTCGCAGGCACGCGCGTGGTGGTCTCCCCACCGGTAGCCATGCTTCCCGACATGGCGGATCAGCGCAACCGCACGATCAGTCATGCCGGTTCGTCGGAGTCAGAGCCACCCCGCTTCACGACTGCGCAGCTCGGCATCTACGGCGTCCACGAACTCGAAGTGCTCGAAGATGTACTGCGCAAGGCAGCCGCCCAGGGCGGGCGAGAAACCGCGGCTGCCGTCCGGGACAGCATCGTGCGGCGCATCGACTGGAAGGGAGATGCGACCGCATGGCCCGCGTCGACCTACCTGCGAGCGTTCTACACCGCACAACGCAAGCACCTTGAGCACCTCCTGCTGGCCGGCAAGCGTCGCGCATCGGCGAAGCCGCGCGCGGCCGCCAGCAGACGGCCACCGAAGTCAGAGCACTAGGGCTCGTTGCGCGGCCTCTCGCGGACGCTCTACAAGCCCAGTGTCATGCGCAACCCACGGGTGAACGCGACACGCTGGGACGCGCCTTCATCAAAGACGATGACCTGGGCGAAGTAGTCGACGCCGCACAGCGCACCTAGATTCGGGATGGTGAAGGGCAAGGCTTGGACGCCCACTCCGACGGGCACCCCCGACTCGGCGATCATGTTGAGCTCGATGGTTCCACCGAACATGGTGGGCACGTTGCCCATCGCGTCGCCCAAGAACAGGCAGCCAAACGTGGCTGGCCCGCGGGTGTTCTGCACCAGCAGATCCAGGGTGGTACCCACCACCGGATTGGTGGACATGGTCAAGCTGGGAATCACGCCGCCGGTGCCGGGCCAGCCGTTGCCGTAGTTCGACCAGGATGCCACCCCGCACTCCACGTCCACGGTGACGCGACACACGGTGCGCAGCCCGGTGCTGTCCGTGACCGCGAACTCCAGGACGTTGGTTCCGACCTGCGCCAGGGTTGGCGTCCAATCCACGGTCACGGTGGCGGGATTGCCGCTGACCGGAAGCGGTGGTGTGGTGCTCAGGTTCGCAGGCAAGTTGACGCCGGTGACCGTCACCGTTTCCAGCGGATCAGCATCACGACCGGTCACAGTGAACTGTAGCGGGCGCGCCACATCGACCACGAGAGGTCCTCGCGGGTTGGTGTCGCAGGTAGGGAACGGGGTGACCCCCAGCGGCGCAAACGTCACGTGTTCCCATTGGCCCACCGGGTCCGATGCAGCATCCACCGTGAAGGGAACCGCGGAGTAGGTCCTCTGCGCGCTGTCCCACTGCAACCTGAAGATCCCGGCATTGCCGGAGAAGAACTCCTGGGTGAGCAGGATGTCGTCTTCCATGCCAGCGAAGGTCGATGCCGGCGCTCCGAGCAAGAAGCCGGTGCCGAAGTTCACGCCAAAGAAGCTCTGTCCCGCGGGGATCAGGTCGATGTCCTCGATGTCGACGCCAAAGTTGTAGGTAACCACGTTGCCGGTGGCGTCGATGGAATACATCAAGCTGACCCCTTCGGCGCCGGCGATGATGGTTCCGGCGATGGGGCCGTAGCGTTGAGGATCGTTGGGGCACACGATCAGTCCTTCCAAGTGCACACCGGTGGTTGCGACCATGGACGCGGTGCCCGCGGAGTTGATGCGCCACACCTCACCGACGGTTGTGACCCCGATCATGTCACCGCCAAACAGGCCGGTGCGATCGTGGTAGAGCGAACCTCGCAACAACCCGTTGCCGGTGCCCGGAAGCGAAACCCAGGGGTTCTGAACGATCGTGCCGTCTGCAGAAACGCGGACGATCTCGCCATCATTGCCATTGCCGGTAAACACATCACCCACCGTGAATCCGCCCACCGGTACCTGGACCGTGGCGATCTTGAGTTCATCGGTAAGACCGCTGAGGTTCGAGAAACCCACCCGCGTGCCGTCGAACAACACGCGCTCCAAGTTGTTTGGCTGTCCGGTGGGGTAGTTGGCGGACAGGATTAGGGTGTTGGAGGGTTGGTGGTAGTCGATCCCGATGGGGGTATTGAATGCGGTGCTGATTCGCGTGAAACGAACGTTCTGCGCCGTTGCGGCGGTGCAGAACACGGAAAGCGCGATCGCTGAAAAGACAGTGGTTCTCATGATTCTCCTTGGTGCATCCCGAACTTCGGGAGGCCTGGTTCCATGGAAGCGGAGGGTGAGAACCGAACGAACCAGAAACGCGATTGAGCCATACGGGCCGCCGTCGATGTTGCGGCGGGCACAGTGGCCTATCTGCTCCACCTTAGAAATCCAGAAGCAAAGTGGCGCCTATTCTCGTCAAATCACGAGCACCGTCGACAGCGCAGCACCAAGAGAAGCCATCATCAACGCCAACGGGAACTGCGTGCGGACATGATCCATCAGGTCGCAGCCGGTGAACATGCTGGAGAGGATGGTCGTATCCGAAATGGGCGAACACTGATCGCCGAACACCGAGCCACCCAGCACGGAACCAAAGCACACCAGCGCGAACGTTTCGTCGGGCTGCACGGCCCACGCGAGTGGCATCGCGACGGGGAACAGCACGGCGTAGGTCCCCCAGGAAGACCCGGTGGCAAACGCGATCCCCATGGCGAGGAACGTCAGCGTTGCGGGGAGCGCGACCGCAGGCATTCCGTCGGCGATCACGCTGACGACGAAGTCGGCCGTGCGTAGTTCTTTCGACACCCAACCGAGCGTCACTGCAAACGCGAGAATAAGGGCGCCGATGGTCATCGCCTGGCAGCCTTCCACAAACCCAGCCAGCAGCGTGCGCAATGCCATGCCGCGAATCATCGCGACACCCATGCCGGCCAGGAGCGCCAACGCGAACGCTTCGAAGATCCAGTTACCGCTCTGCACCAAGTCGAACTTGCTCAGGATGTAAGGCACGATCGCGACGCCCAAGAGAACCAGAAGCGGCACCGTGAAGTCGAGCAGCGAGGTCTTGTAACCCTCTGCCGCGATCCCCTCGCTGTCGTCGCCTTCGGTTGGCAACAGCGGTTCGGCACCAGGTGCGTCGAGTGCTCCTGTCTCCGATGCGCGGCGTTGCGCAGCGCGCATCTTGCCGCCGACCCAAGGCAGCAGGCCCAGTGCGAAGAGCAACGTGCCGAACACGGCGAACATGCCGTAGAAGTTGTAGAAGATGCCGTCGAAGAAGAACGTCACCGAGGCGTCGAACTCGGCCTCCTTGCGCTGCGTGGCGTCTGCGATGGCCGGCGCACTCAGCACCGGGATCGTGCCGGCGATGAAGGTGGCCACGTATGCGGGCCATGCATTGAACGGCAGGACGGTGGCGATGGGCGACGCCGTCGAGTCAACGAGGTAAGCCAACTCTTCGTGGGCGACCCCGTGCTTGTCCGCGACCGGCTTCACGGTGGTTCCCGCAAGCACGGTGCTCACCGTTCCGCCTTGATGGAAGATCACCCCGATCAACCAGGCGAAGAGTTTCGCGCTGCGCGGTCCGCGTACGACCCGCGCCCCCACCCGCTCAGCGAAGTAGCGCGCACCACCGGTCTTGTTCCAGATGCCGATCAATCCGCCTAGGCACCAAAGGTAGATCAACAGGATCCCCGCGAAGCTTTCC
>CBESZZ010000295.1:0-5587 GCA_965534055.1 uncultured bacterium
GCGCTCGCCCAACCGCCGCACGCCCTCCGCTGCCTGAGCGCAGACGTAGTCGAAGTGCGGAGTCTCTCCACGGATCACCGCGCCGAGGGCCAAAACGGCGTCGACGTCGCGGTGCTCGAACAGCAGCCCACACGCGTGGGGGAGTTCGAAGGCTCCGGGTACGCGCACCACGTGGATCGCGTCCTCGGCGACGCCACACCGCGTAAGCGTTGTCACGGCACCTTCCAGCAGCCGCTCCGTGACCAGGTCATGAAATTTGGCGACGGCAATTCCAACTCGACGACCTGCGCCTGTGGGCTGACCTTCCAACGTCTCGATCATGGCCGCGTCTTACCCGAAAGGGAGCGGTGATGACGAACGCGACTTTCGCGGAAACCCCGTCGATCCGCGGAAATCGCGGCTTAGCGTGGCGGTTGCTCTGGCGGTCCCGGCGTGTGCTGGGCCGCGTGCTGAATCCCTGCATCATCCCACATCATGGTCCCCTACGCGTTTTGGTCAAGCTTAGGGCTGACCGTCGTGTTTCTCGTCATCTCGTTGGTTTCAGGGATGCGTCGTCGACGGCGTCTGCACCTCATCACCGGGCCGTTGACTCTTGCCCTGCTGGGGACGGCGATCGTCTTCGCGGTGAAGCTTGGGGGCATTCGGGACTTCCCGCCCGCGGAAATGAACGTGCACCGGTTTTTTGCGGTCGTCGGGGCGTTCCTAGCCCTGCCGGTGGCGCTGACTGGCGTGTGCCTCCTCGTGAACCCCGCGACCCGCTTGGCGCACCGATTTTGCGTCGTGCTGTTCGCGATCTTCACTCTGAGCGCGACGGCAACGGGGGTTTGGGTGTACCTGCTCTCGACGCCGCGCTGACCACAGCCTGACGCCAAGGCCCGGGCGCTGGGTCACTGCTAGAGAGGCCGTTCCGCCCACGGCATGGACGCCGCCAACGCCGGTTGTAGGGCGGCTTCGCATCGGGTCGATGGACCTCAGGTGAGCCCGCCGTCCGCGCCGCCTTCGATTGAATCAAGCCTGTCGGCTCCGACAGATGCGGCTTCGTCGACCGAACGATGCACCAGTCTCGGAACGCTGTTGAGCGACCCGGGCACCGGATCCCACGGCGACTCCGAGCCGGAGGATGAAAAGCACCCTACGCGGCGGAGTTGGATCCTTGGACGTCAGGCCCGGGGTGCGCGTTCCAAGCCTAGAGCTGGTCGTCGCTTCGCGCTGGACGTGGTGCTGGGAGCCCTGTTCGTGGCCATGATGCAGTTGTTCGCCGTGCAGGTGAGCGTGGTCCGTGGGGAATCCATGGAGCCGGGCCTCGTCGATGGTGATCGCATCGTGGTGGATCGCATCTCCTACGCGTGGATGGATGTCGGTCGTTTCGACGTCGTGGTGCTGTCGTATCCGTGCGATCCGAACGTCGACTTCGTGAAGCGCATCGTGGGCTTGCCCGGGGACGTGGTTGAGATCGAACACGGTGTCGTCTCGGTCAACGGTGAACCGCTGCACCGAACGTTCCAAACGATGCCGGACGATGCTTCGCACGGGCCGGTTCGAGTCCCTTCCGGCGCGTTCTTCGTGCTGGGCGACAACCGGCCAATCAGCTGCGATTCGCGCGAGTTCGGTCTCGTGCAGGCGCCTCACGTGCGCGGCAAGGTGCGGATGCGGTTCTGGCCGCTCTCGCGCTTCGAGATCTTCTAGAGCGCTTCTGCCGGCCTTGGTATCGCGACGTTGACGTGCCCTTTACGCCGCTAGCCGGCACACCGGGCCACTCCGTTGGTCGAATGGTGAAGTGCGCGGTGACTGCGTGGTCGTGAAGAGTCGGAGTTCGCTACACTCGAAGCATGGTCGAGCGTGACTTTGCCCAGGAGATGGCCGCCGCCAGGTCTGGGGGGCCCCGTGGCTTGGATACGTTGTTTGCGCGGCACCTGCCGCCGTTGATCGCGTTCATTCGGGCGCAGTCGGGGCAGGCGGTGATGGCCCGAGAGTCGGCGGCAGACCTGGCGCAGTCGGTCTGTCGTGAGGTGCTCGAGGACGCGCCCAAGATCCAGCTGAAGGATGAAGGGGCGTTCCGGAATTGGTTGTTCATGGCCGCGAGCCGGAAGGTGCTCGATCGGGCGAGGTTCTTGGGCCGAGAGCGGCGCGACATCGCGCGGGAGGTTCCGATCCCGGATTCTCTGTCGGAGGCCGACGCGTTGATGGCTTCCGTGGCTTCGCAGCTGACGCCCAGCGTGTTCGCCTCAGCACTCGAGCTGAAAGATCGTTTCGAATCGGCGATCCAGCTCCTTCCAAAAGACCAGCGCGACGCCGTGACCATGGCTCGTCTGCTCGAACTGAGCTACGCACAGATCGCTGAGCGCATGGATCGCAGTGAATCCTCGGTGCGAAGTCTTGTGCATCGGGGATTGGCGCAGGTTGCTGATCGGCTTTGCACGACCGACTGAACGATCATGAGTCCTGCGTTCCGGAGAAATCGCTTCGAACCACGAACGCAGAAGCGATCCGCGTCGCTTCCTTGGCATGAGAACCCATCCCGCGGCATCGAATCCGTGACGTTGTTTCAGCCGGAGGTTGTTTGCCCATGAACTCGCCAGACCAAGATCCAAAGCGCGATGTCTCGCAGGCCGAGGATCAAGCGCGTTCGGGATTGATCACGCTCGTGGAGCAATGCTTGTTCGGCCTCGAAGAAGGCGATGCCGGTATCGTGGAGCGGTTGTGTGCTGAGCACCCCGAGGTTGCGGACCCACTGCGCGCTCGAGTGGATGCCCTGCGAGCCTCGAACTTGATTGGCCAACCCCAGCCCGACGATCTCGAGTCGTTCGAACCGTTCTCGGTCTCGTCGAGACTCGGGTCAGGCGGAATGGGCACCGTGTGGCTCGCCGAGCAAACCGAACCGGTGCAGCGTCAAGTTGCGTTGAAGGTGGTGAAGTCAGCGCTCGACAGCGCTGAGATCCGCACCCGGTTCGCCTACGAGCGGCGCGCGCTCGCGCGACTCAATCATCCCAACATCGCCCAGTTCTTTGAGGCGGGATTCACGCCGGCGGGGCGGCCGTACTTCTCGATGGAATACGTCGACGGAGTGCCCATCACTGAATACGCCGACTCCAAGAATCTGGACACCGATGCGCGGTTGCGGTTGATGCTGCCGGTCTTGGGTGCGGTGCAGCACGCGCACCGTCATGGCGTGATTCATCGCGACCTGAAACCAACAAACGTCTTGGTCACCGAGCGCGATGGCGTCGCCATGGCGAAGGTGATCGACTTTGGTGTGTCCCGAGTCTTCGACGACGACCGCGATGGGACGCGGTTGACCATGCACGGTTTGCTGGTGGGAACGCCGGAGTACATGAGTCCGGAGCAGGCGAGTTCGAGCGATGTGGACACTCGCACGGACGTCTACGCACTCGGAGTGATGCTCTACGAGCTGCTGACGGGATCCTTGCCCGTCGACGGCACCGCGCTGCGCGAAGCCGGAATTGCGGCGATGGCCGCGGCGCTGCGCGAGCGCATTCCGATGACGCCGAGTGCGCGGGTCACGACGCTTGGTGGCACCGCGTCGTCGGTCGCACTTCGACGTGGAACGAGTCCTGAAGCGCTGCGGCGTCGGCTGCGCGGTGATTTGGATTGGATCACTTTGAAGGCGTTGGCGGTGGAGCGCGAGTCGCGCTACTCGTCGATTGATGAGTTCTCCGCCGACTTGGAGCGACACCTATCCCATGAGCCAGTGAGCGCTGGTGCTCCCAGCGCTATCTATCGTGCGCGGAAATTCATGCGCCGGCATCCCCTTGGTGTGTCGGTGATCGCCGTGCTCTTGGTGAGCTTGCTGATGCTCGCAATCATCTACTCGCGGCTCGCTGGTCAGCGGGAAGCGCAGCGGCTGCGAGCAGCCCAGAACTTCGACCAAGCGATGCGAGTGGTCGACGAGATGTTGGTCACCGTTGCGGATGAAGACCTCGCCTCCGTGCCTCAAATGGCGCGGGTTCGAGAGCAGGTGCTTGGGCGCGCCGTGGAGTTCTTCGAGGAACTCGCGGCGCAACGCAGCGAGGATTCGGAGATACGCCTCGAGATTACCAGAGCGCGGGCACGGTTGGCGGACTTGCAGATGCGTTTGGGTGATCGAGACCAGTCGCGAGCGAACAGCGAGCGCGCGCTAGAGGAGTTCACACAGCTTGTGCAAGCGCATCCGGCCAACGTCGAGTTCGCGGGCAGTCTGGCGGACCATCAGGTCGACCACGCAAAACTACTCAACGAGTTTGGTGAGTTCGAAGCTGTGGAGGCGCTCGCCGCCAAGGGGGCTGATGGACTCCGCACGTTGCTCAGGACTTCGCCGAACAGACTCGATCTAAAGGAGGCGCTGGTTTCGGCACTCGAACTCCGCGGCTTCTTGGCGCGGCAGTTTCGCCCCAATGAGGCGGCGCGCTTTTCTGCCGAAGCCCTCGACGTGGAGACTGAAATCGCGGCGACCGATCCGAGCGACCTACGTGAGTGGGAACTCACAGCTAGCCGAATCAGCCACTGCGTGAACCTGTGGATGGCAGGCGAGACCGAGGCAGCGGCATTGCTCCTGCAGACCATCGAGGCGGAGCTTCCCGCGATGGCGGAGCGGACGGGCGATGATGCGGGACGTCGTGGTACGGTGGTTGAACGGCTCAACAACTTGGGATTGATGATCTCCGGCTCCGACCCGATGCGTGGCATCGAGCTCTTTCGTCGTGCATCCGAGCTTGCTGCGGCGTTGGCTAAAGACTTCCCGAGGTTGCCTCGGATGCGCAACTTGTCGGCGACGACGCTTTGCAACATCGCGGTTACCCTGGACAGTGTCGGACGCTCCGAGGAAGCGAAGGATCCCGGGGATGCTGCGATGGCGATTGCCCGAACGCTCGTCGAAGAGTTTCCAGAGTCGTGGATTTTCGCTTACACCTTCGGCGTCTGCACATTGAAGGTGCATGACTACGAACTCCAGCTCGCCCGTCGTGAGGGCAAGTCTGCACAAGCACTCGAACAGTCCTTGGCTGCGGCGACTGCGAAACTCGAGAGCCGGGATGGCACCGGTGCGCCGCCATGGTTTGGGACGTTGCTTGGCAACTTGCACAAGATGCTCGGGCGGCACTACCTGGAAACGGGTCGGAACAAGCTGGCCGCTGATTCCCTACGCCGCGGCGTCGCTCTGTTGGAGCTTGCCGAGCAATCGAGTCCTTACGACCCGGAAACCCTCTTTCACCTCGCGCAGAGTCTGAGTTTCGCAAGCCACGCGGCGTTGAAGGACGGGGAGGAAGCCGACGCTGAAGCGCTGTTCGATCAAGGTTTGCGAACACTGACCGGTGCGTTGGCGAAGCATCCTAAGAATGGTGACTTTCACGATGCGGCGGCGACGCATCGACTGCGGCGTGCGACCGAGCTGGCTTCCTTTGGCAGCTACGCGGCCGCAGTGGCTGCACTCGAAGACGTCGATGCATTGGCGGGCGCGGGATCTTCTGCATACCTGGCCTGGGGTGCTGCGACGATTTCTCGCTGTGCGAGTGCGGCGTCGGCAGCGGGGGAGAGCGAGCGAGCTGCAGAGCTCGCCGAGCGCTCGCTCGCACTGCTGAAGCGGGCCGTGAAT